>NZ_LGCW01000040.1:0-21497 GCF_001279365.1 Streptomyces sp. NRRL F-5755
GACCAACACCCCGCCCCCACACCACCCCGAATCACAAAACACCCAAACGGGGCGTGCCGCGAGACGCGCGGGGTCCCACGATGGGACCGGGCCAGACGGCTACCCTTACGTGTCCGGCCTGGTCAGGGACATGTCCGCGCTTCTCGGACATTCGCCGCACCGCACACACGCTAGAGAGGTTCGCCGATGGGCATTCGGAGTCTGCTGCGCAACGCTTTCGGTCGCTCCAAGGCGGCCCGCGAGGAATCGAACGAGGCGGCGGGCGGCACTCGGACGCCGGAAGCGGCCACCATCCCGGAGGCCCGCGAAGAGGCCACCCCGGAGCCCGCCGCCCCCCGCGACCCCGCCGTCCCCACCGCCCGCACCGCCCCCACCGACACCCCATCCGCTTCCGTCCCCACCCAGGCCACCACCCCGGATGCCGCCTCCTCCCCCAAGGACTCGGCGTCCGACCTCGTCTCCCAGGCGTTCGACAATCCGAAGGTGTCGGATAGGGCGGAGGCGGCTGCGGAGGCCGAGCCTGAGGTTGGTGTGACCAAGGCGGAGCCGAAGTCCACGGCCGTGGCCGAGCCGGAGCCGGAGGCCAAGGCTGTGGTCGAGCCCGAGCCGGAACCGGAAGCTACGACCGTGGCCGAGCCCAAGCCGGAACCCAAGGCGGAAGCCGAGGCCCCGGCGGAGCCGGAAGCTGCGGTGGTGGCCGCCCCAGAGCCGGAAGCCGTGGCCGCGGCCGCCCCGAAGCCGGAACCGGAAGTTACGGCCGAGGCGGCCCCGAAGGCCCCGAAGCCGGAAACCGAACCCGCCGACAAGGCCACCGCCGAACCGACGGAAACCACCCCCCAGCCGGACGCCGTACCTGAAGCACCCGCTTCCCCCGCTCCCCCCACCTCCCTCACCAAAATCGAGTCCCAGGCCCCCGGCCTCGTCAGCCTCTACAAGGCGGCCCGGGTCTCCCTCGAAAAGCAGGGGCTGGCCACTCAGCGCGCGGCCGTCTACCTCGTGCTCGACCGCTCCGGCTCGATGCGCAACTACTACAAGGACGGCACGGTCCAGCACCTCGCCGAACAGGCCCTGGGCCTCTCCGCCAACCTCGACGACGACGGCACCGTGCCGGTGGTCTTCTTCTCCACCGACGTCGACGGCACCGCCGAACTCGACCTGGCCAACTACGAGGGCCGCATCGAGGAACTGCACGCGGGCCTCGGCCACATGGGCCGTACGAACTACCACTGGGCCATCAACGCCGTCGTCGAGCACTACGAGAAGTCCGGCGCGACCGACCCCGCCTTCGTCATCTTCCAGACCGACGGCGCCCCCACCTCCAAGCCGGCCGCCGAGAAGGCCCTCTGCGAGGCCGCGAAGCTGCCCATCTTCTGGCAGTTCGTCGGCTTCGGCGACCCGGACGCCAAGGGCTTCGACTTCCTCCGCAAGCTGGACGAGCTGGCCGTACCGGAAAAGCGCGTCATCGACAACGCGGGCTTCTTCCACGCCGGCCGCGACCCCCGCTCCCTCGCCGACGCGGACCTCTACCAGCAGCTCATGACCGAGTTCCCCACCTGGCTCACCGAGGCCCGCAAGTCCGGCATCCTCCCCGCCTGACCCCCGACATCCCCGGCACTCCACAGCTCCAACCACCGGCCGCGGCCGGGCCACTTCGGCCCGCCGCGGCCGACGCGTCAGCCCGGCCCTGAACGACGAAATGAGATACAGATGAGCATGCCGCCCCAGCCACCGTCCCCCGGGCCCGGCTACGGTGGTGCGCCCCAGCAGCCTTACGGACAGCCGCAACCGCCTGCCCAGCCGCATCCCCAGCCGCCGTACGGCATACAGCCGGGCATGCAGCCCGCGCCTCAGGCCGGTGTTCCCTATGGGCAGCACCCGCCCGCGCCCGGTTACGCGGGAGGCTGGAACGGCATGCCGCCCATACCCCCACCGCCCCGCAAGAGCAACACCGGCAAGGTGCTGGGAATTGTCGGTGGTGTGGTCGGGATCGTGGTCGTCGGGTCGATCGTGGCAGTGATGACGTCGGGGGCTGCCGATTCCGGACCGAAGTACAAGACCACAGTGCCGAAAACGCTCGTCGGCGGGGAGTACACCCTCACGAAGGACCTGAGCTCCACGGCGAATGCCCAGGTACCGCACAACGGATCGTACGCGCGCAACATGACAACGGTGGGCGGGCAATACGCCGCCGGTTCCAAAGCATTGGTGATGCTGTCGATGTACGGGTCCATCAGCGACCCGCAGGAAGCCGTCAAGCAGACGATTCACGGAATGCAGAGCGGGGGCGCCGAACTCGCCGTCCCGAAGAGCGAGGAACGGCCCAATGGCACCAAAGAGCCCGTGTACTGCGGGGTCCTTGTGAAGTCGCAGATGGGACAGAAGCTCACGGTGCCGTTCTGTACGTGGGCGGACGCGAGTACGTCCGGGAATGTGCTGGAGACGGACGCGGAGCGGCTCTCTCCCGACCCCTTCTCGGTGGATCTGGAGGCACTCGCGAAGAAGACAGACCAGATTCGCCGCGAGATCAGGGTTCCGATCGGGCAATAAGCGGACCGCAGCCGGCCGACGCGCGAGGGCGCGGGGCGGCGCCTACGCTGGATTGAGGCTGCGGCGCTCCTCGGCGGGCGACCGCCGACCGTTGACCACGGCGAAGGCAGGTCCTCATGAGCCAGAGCCAGAGTCGGACGCAGGGGCGTACGGAAGCTGCGGGGGAGCCTGATCCTCGGCGGTGGTGGGGGCTCGTTGTTATCGCGTTGGCGCAGCTGATGGTTGTGTTGGATGCGACGATCGTGAATATCGCCCTGCCGTCCGCGCAGCGGGAGCTGCATATGTCGGACGCCAACCGGCAGTGGGTCATCACTGCGTACACGCTCGCGTTCGGTGGGTTGTTGCTGCTGGGTGGGCGGATTGCCGACCTGGTGGGGCGGAAGCGGGCGTTCGTCACCGGGCTGGTGGGGTTTGCGGTCGCTTCGGCACTGGGTGGTGCGGCCACCGGGCAGGGGATGCTGTTCGGGGCGCGGGCTCTGCAGGGTGCTTTCGGGGCTCTGCTGGCGCCTGCCGCGCTGTCGTTGCTGACGACGACATTCACGGACGGGAAGGAACGCGGGAAGGCGTTCGGGATCTACGGCGCCATCGCGGGCGGCGGGTCGGCCATCGGGCTGATAGCGGGCGGCCTGCTGACCGAGTATCTGGACTGGCGTTGGTGTCTGTACGTGAACGTGCCGATCGCCCTTATCGCGATAGCCGGCGCCTGGGTGTTTCTGCATGATCGTCGCGGGCACGGCGGGGCGGCGAGGCTGGATGTACCGGGCGTACTCCTCGGGTGCGGTGGGCTGGTCGCCATTGTGTACGGGTGCAGCGAGGCGCAGCCGCGGGGGTGGAACGACGGACTGGTGCTGGGGATGCTGGTGAGCGGGGCCGCGCTGCTGGTGGTTTTCGCGTGGTGGCAGAGCCGGGTCCGGTATCCGCTGCTGCCGCTGCACATCGTGCGGAACCGGAACCGTGCGGGCGCGTTTTTGACCATGGCGCTGGCGGTGATCGCCATGTTCGGGATGTTCTTGTTCATGACGTATTACCTCCAGGTGGTGCTGGGGTATTCACCGGTCAAGACCGGCATGGCGTTTCTGCCGATCACCGCGGCCATCATTGTCGGATCGACGCAGATATCGGCCCGGCTGCTGCACCACATTCCGCCCCGGGTGCTGATGGTGCCGGGTGCCGTACTGGCGGCGGCCGGACTGGCCTGGCTGACGACACTGACGGCCGAGCCCGCTTACGTATCGCATGTGCTGCCGTCGGAGATTCTGGTCGGGCTGGGGATGGGTCTGATCTTCATGCCGGTGATGGCGACGGCGACGGCCGGGGTGGCGCCGCAGGACTCGGGCGTCACGTCGGCGACCGTCAATACGGCTCAGCAGGTGGGTGGTTCGATCGGTACGGCGCTGCTGAACACGATCGCCACGTCGGCGAGCGCGACGTACATCGGGAGCCATCTGGCGAGCGCGGCGCGGGAAGCGGGCGGGCGCCTTACGCCCGCCGCGCGGGACGGGGTCGTGAAGGACGGCGTCGTACACGGATTCACGGTGGCGATCGGCTGGGGTGCGGGGATCATGCTGCTGGCGGCGGTCGTCGCGGGCGTACTGGTGAACGGGAAGGCGCCGAAGCACGGGGAGGGGCAGGGAGCCCCGCAGTAGAGCGAAAGCCCGTGATGGTGGCGGCGGGAGCCCCGCGATCGAGAGGGCCGGAGCCTCATAGTTCCGGGCGAAATGCCCACGCCCCACGCAAGCGCCCCCCACCTCAGTACCCTGGGCCCTGTGTTCTCTCCCCAGGGCCCCACGCTCCGCGAGCTGACCGTGCAGGCCCTCTCCTCCGTGGAGCACGGCTACGACCTGCTGGCACCGAAGTTCGATCACACGCCCTTCCGTACTCCCGACCGGATCCTTGAGGCGACCGGTGAGGCGTTGCGGGGGCGCGGCCCGTCCGGGGGTCTCTTCGAGGCCGGGCTCGACGTCTGCTGCGGTACGGGCGCGGGCATCGGCGTACTGCGGTCGCTGTGCCGGGAGCGGATCGTGGGGGCCGACTTCAGTACGGGGATGCTCGCAGCGGCCCGCCGGACCGTGGCCGCGCCCCCGCGTACGGAACCCGCCGTCACCTACGTCCGCGCCGACGCCCGCGCCCTCCCCTTCACCGCCGCCTTCGACCTCGCCGTCACCTTCGGCGCCCTCGGGCATTTCCTGCCCGCCGAGCGCGCCGCCGTCTTCGCCGGCGTCCACCGGGCCCTGCGGCCGGGCGGAATCTTCGCCTTCCCGATCGCCGCGCCGCCGTCCCCGCGCTCCGCGCTGTACTGGACGCTGCTCGGCTTCGACGCGGTGATGCGCGTACGGAATCTGGTGTGGCGTCCGCCGTTCGTCATGTACTACCGGACTTCGTCGCTGGGGGCCGTACGCGCCGACCTGCGCGCGGCCGGGTTCGCCGTGGAGGTCGTGCCGGTACGGGGAGCCGCCCGCCGTCCGGACGGGAGCCCCGGCTGGGGGCTGGTCGTGGCCCGTAAGCCCTGATCACCTCGCCGGAACGATCAAGGGACGTACGGGACGCGGAAAACCGGGCGCGGTGGCCGTACACCGGTCCAGTACGATATTGACGTTCCGTAGAACAAAACCTCACTCACCGTAGCGACTTGGGAGCAGCCGGCAATGGCTCGACACCTCATCACCAGCGCCCTTCCGTACATCAACGGGATCAAGCACCTGGGCAACATGGTGGGGTCCATGCTCCCGGCCGACGTGTACGCGCGCTATATGCGCCAGCGCGGGCACGATGTGCTCTACATCTGCGCGACGGACGAGCACGGCACGCCCGCCGAGCTGGCCGCAAAGGACGCCGGCCAGTCGGTCGCCGCGTTCTGCGCCGAGCAGCACGACGCGCAGAAGGCCATCTACGACGGCTTCCACCTGCGATTCGACCACTTCGGCCGCAGTTCCTCGCAGCAGAACGTGGAGCTGACCCAGCACTTCGCGCGCAAGCTCCACGAGAACGGCTTCATCGAGGAGCGGGCCATTCGCCAGGTCTTCTCGATCGCCGACGACCGCTTCCTGCCGGACCGCTACATCGTGGGCACCTGCCCGCACTGCGGTTACGACAAGGCCCGCGGCGACCAGTGCGAGAACTGCACCCGCGTCCTGGACCCGACCGACCTGATCGACGCCCGTTCGGCGATCAGCGGCAGCAGCGACCTGGAGGTGCGCGAGACCAAGCACCTCTTCCTGCTCCAGTCCAAGCTCCAGGGCGAGGTCGAGAAGTTCATCGACGAGACGGGCGACGAGTGGCCGACGCTGGCCTCCTCCATCGCCCGCAAGTGGCTGACCGAGGGCCTGCACGACCGCGCGATCACCCGTGACCTGGACTGGGGCGTGCCGGTGCCGGGCGATGTGTGGCCGGAGCTGGCCGCCGAGGGCAAGGTCTTCTACGTGTGGTTCGACGCGCCGATCGAGTACATCGGCTCGACGAAGGAGTGGGCGGACGCGGACCCGGCCAACCGCGACTGGAAGTCGTGGTGGTACGAGGCCGACGATGTGCGCTACACGGAGTTCATGGCCAAGGACAACGTCCCGTTCCACTCGGTGATGTTCCCGGCCACCCAGCTCGGCACCCGCGAGCCCTGGAAGAAGGTCGACTTCCTCAAGGCGTTCAACTGGCTGACGTACTACGGCGGCAAGTTCTCCACCTCGCAGCGGCGCGGCATCTTCACCGACGCGGCGCTGGAGCTGCTGCCCGCCGACTACTGGCGCTACTTCCTGATGGCCAATGCGCCCGAGTCCGACGACACGTCCTTCACCTGGGAACTCTTCTCCTCCTCGGTCAACAAGGACCTGGCCGACACCCTCGGCAACTTCGTCAACCGGGTGCTGTCCTTCTCCCGCAAGCGCTTCGGTGACGAGGTGCCGGCGGGCGCCGCGGCCGGGGAGGCCGAGCGGAAGCTCGGCGAGCAGATCGCCGAGCTGCTGGCGGAGTACGAGAGCCACATGGAGGCCCTCCAGTTCCGCAAGGCGGCCGCGGCCCTGCGGGCGCTGTGGAGCGCCGGCAACTCCTACCTGGAGGAGAAGGCCCCCTGGCTGGAGATCAAGACCGACCAGGAAGCGGCGGCGCTGACGCTGCGGACCGCGATGAACCTGATCCACCTGTACGCGATCGTCTCGGAGCCCTTCATCCCGGCCGCCGCGAAGGCCATGCGCGGCGCGTTCGCCCTGGACGGCGACACGGCCGCCTGGGTCACGGCGGACGAGGCCCGCGCACTGTCCTCGGTCCCGGCCGGCACGTCGTTCACCGTGCCGCCGGTCCTCTTCGCGAAGATCACGGAAGACGACCTGGAGTCGTACCGGGAGCGGTTCGGGGCGGCGGAGTAAGCCCGCGGACGACGTACGGCGAGGGGCCCGGAACCGTGCATCGGTTGCGGGCCCTTCAGCGTCAGGGGGACGCGCCTACGCGGACGTAGTCCCGGTACCGCCGTACGGGTGCCAGCCCGCCGTCCGTACGGTGAAATTCATCGGTTCCGGCATGGGAATCTCCTGGCCGAAGAATGCCCTTCACGGTCTCGACGTAGTGGCGGCCGTCGAGCTGGAGCAGGTGCCAGGTGGCGTCGTTCGGGTCCACGATCAAGTAGACGGGGATGCCCGCCTGCGCATAGCGCTCCCGCTTTTCGTCCCAGTCGCGCCGGATGGCCGTACGAGTCGTGGAGACCGTCTCGACGACTGCGAGGACGATCTGCGCGGGCCAGTCGGCCTCGTTGTCGGCCGGGCAGTCAGCAGACCGGATGACGACGGCATCGGCCCGCGGCCGGTAGTCGTCGGCCACCAGCAGCCCTCGCTCGTTCCATGCCTCGAAAGGCGCCGGGGTGTGACGTACGAAGGTGCGTCCGGGGAGATCGTGGAAGTGACCAGGGTTCGCCTGCACGACAATTTCGCCGTCGAGCAGTTCGGCACGCAGACCGCCTGGCACGTCCAGTTCGCGCCACATCTTGATGAGTGCGTGGCTGTCCACCGGAGGTCCTTTCAACACACCGTCCACTACCAGGCCGGCATAGGACGCCACGACAGGCGAGGGGCCCGGAACCGTGCCTCACGGCCCGGCCCCTCGCCGATCCGGTGCCTCAGTGCACCCAGCCCTTCAGCGGCTCGGTGTCCAGGTCGATGCCCACCGGGTCCGGCAGGGTGATCACCTTGCCGAACGGCACCGTCTGGAGCATCTCGTAGCGTCCGCCGTCGGGCTGTGAGTGCACCTTGACCTCGCAGGTGTCCCGGTCGATCAGCAGGTACACCGGAATGCCGGTCTCGGCGTACGCCTTGGGCTTCTCCTCGCGGTCCCGGCGATTGGTGTCGTAGTCACGGGAAGTGACCTCGACGGCCATGAGCACTCCCTCGGCATCCGCCCACTCACCCTGGCCGACGAAGGCATCGCTCGGTGCGAGGCATCCGTCGGGGCGGGCATTGCCCTTGCGGTACGTCTCGACCCGCAGGCCCTGATCCGGATGCAGCCACCAGTCGACATCGGCCTGGATACACAGGCGTGTCAGCCACTGGATGATCCGCCCGTGATCGCCGTCCGGCAACGCCTTTTCCCCGATCTTCCCGTTGATTCGTTCCAAACGCAGCGACTCGTCCACGCGCACACCGAGGCGAGCCAGCTCCTCGAACTGCTCCTGGCTCAGGACACTCGCGTGCTCTTCGACGACGCCCACGTCGGTCTCCTCCGGGATCGGTGGTGCCTTCCACCGTACGTCTTCCCGATACACCACGACCGGACTCTCCGCGAGCTGCGTCATGCCCGGACCCTGACACGCAAAAGGACCCGCGATCATAGGATCGCGGGCCCTTCACACGTACGAACGAACTACTTCACCTGCGGCTTACGGATCGACAGGTGCAGCTCCTTCAGCCGGGACTCGTCGACCTCCGTCGGCGCGCCCATGAGCAGGTCCTGGGCGTTGCCGTTGAGGGGGAAGGCGATGGTTTCGCGGATGTTGGGCTCGTCGGCGAGGAGCATGACGATGCGGTCCACGCCGGGGGCGATGCCGCCGTGCGGCGGGGCGCCGAACTTGAAGGCGCGGAGCATGCCGCCGAACTCGGCCTCGACGGTCTCCTTGTCGTAGCCGGCGATGGCGAACGCCTTGTACATGACCTCCGGCTCGTGGTTGCGGATGGCGCCGGAGGACAGCTCGACGCCGTTGCAGACGATGTCGTACTGCCAGGCCAGGATGTCCAGCGGGTCCTTGGTCTCCAGCGCTTCCAGGCCGCCCTGCGGCATGGAGAACGGGTTGTGGGAGAACTCGATCTTGCCGGTGTCCTCGTCCTTCTCGAACATCGGGAAGTCGACGATCCAGCAGAAGCGGAACTCGTCCTCGACGAAGTGGCCGGTGCGCTTGGCGGCCTCGACGCGGACCGCGCCCATGATCTTGGAGACCTCGTCGAACTCGCCGGCGCCGAAGAAGACCGCCGACCCGGGCTTCAGGTCCAGGGCCTCGACCAGGGCCTTCACGTCGTCCTCGGTGAGGAACTTGGCGATCGGACCGGTGAGGGTGTTCTCCTCGCCGACGCGGACCCAGGCCAGGCCCTTCGCGCCCTGCTGGACGGCGAAGTCACCCATCTGGTCGAAGAACTTGCGCGGCTGGTCGGCGGTGTCCGGCACGGCCAGGGCGCGGACGTGCTTGTCGGCGAACGCCTTGAAGCCGGAGCCGGCGAAGACGGACGAGACGTCGACGAGCTCCAGCTCGGCGCGCAGGTCCGGCTTGTCGGAGCCGTACTTGAGCATCGACTCGCGGAACGGGATGCGCGGGAACGGCGAGGTGACCGTACGGCCGTTGCCGAATTCGGTGAACAGCTCGGTCATCAGCTGCTCGATCGGGCCGAAGACGTCCTCCTGCTCGACGAAGCTCATCTCGACGTCGAGCTGGTAGAACTCGCCCGGCGAGCGGTCCGCGCGGGCGTCCTCGTCGCGGAAGCAGGGCGCGATCTGGAAGTACCGGTCGAAGCCCGCGATCATCAGCAGCTGCTTGAACTGCTGCGGGGCCTGCGGCAGCGCGTAGAACTTGCCGGCGTGCAGGCGGGACGGGACGAGGAAGTCGCGGGCGCCCTCGGGGGAGGTCGCGGACAGGATCGGCGTCGCCATCTCGTTGAAGCCGAGCGCGGTCATCTTGTGCCGGATGGCGGAGATGACGGCGGTGCGCAGCATCAGGTTGCGGTGCATCCGCTCGCGGCGCAGGTCCAGGAAGCGGTATTCGAGGCGCTTCTCCTCGTTGACCCCGTCCTCGGCGTTGATCGTGAAGGGGATCTGCTCGGCGGCGCCGAGCACCTCCACCTCGGTGACCTCGACCTCGATCTCGCCGGTGGGCAGCTCGGGGTTGACGTTGTCCGCGCCGCGCGCGCTGACCTTGCCGTCGATACGGACGACGGTCTCCTTGGTCAGGGAGGACAGCGCCTCGTTGGCGGGGGTGCCGGGGCGGGCGACGAGCTGGACCAGACCGTAGTGGTCGCGCAGATCGATGAAGAGGATGCCGCCCAGGTCACGTCGATTGTGCAGCCAGCCGCTGAGGCGGACGTCGGTGTCGACGTCCGCGGCTCGGAGCTCGCCACAGTTATGGGACCGGTACCGATGCATCGCTCATCCAAGTCGTCGCAAGTTGGAGGGTGAGTTTCCTGTAACCGCTCCAGGTTACCGGTCACCCCCAGCCTTCCGTTTGACATGCCCGCGCCAAGATGGCCATGCGAAGATAGAGGCATCCGCCGCGGTACCCACCGCGCTGGTCGGCTCCCGTCAAACCCACCTAAAGTGATGCAATGCGCACCAAGGACCTCCTGGCCGCCACCGCGACCGGCCTGTGGCGCTGGGACAACGTCTCGGGACAGGTGACCCTCGACGCCGAGACCGCCCGGCTGCTGGGGCTGCCCGCGGAGCCCGTCGAGCTGTCCGAGGCGGCGGTGCGCTCCCACCTCCACCCGGCCGACTTCGCCGAGATCACCGGCATCGTCAACCTCGCCGTCAGCGAGAGCACCATCGCCGAGGCCCGGCTGCGCGTGATGGACAGCGAGGGCCGGGTGCTGCGCATCGTGCGCAGCCGCTCCCGCGCCTTCCTGCGCAGCGAGACCGACCACACGGACTACGAGCTGGTCGGCACGGTCCAGGAGATCCCCGAGACGCAGCCCGGCACCGCCTCCCCGCACGCCCCGGTCACCGGCGACTGGCGCCGCTCCCGCGAGGCGTTCCTGCTGGACGCGGGGCGCGCGCTGGCCGAGGCGCACTCCACGGCCGAGGTGCTGCGGGTCGCCGCCGGCCTGTCCATGCCCGGCTTCAGCCCGGACGGCCTGGCGGTCTTCGGCATCGAGGGCGACCGGATCTCCGTCATCGGCCACCACGGACACCAGCAGGGCGACATCGAGCCCTTCGTCGACATGCCGCTGGACACCGAGTACCCGGCTGCCGAGGTGGTGCGGACCGGCCGCGCCATCTACCTGCCCACCCCCGAGTCCTACCGCCGCCGCTACCCCGCCACCTGGCCGCTGGCCGAGCCCTTCAACCGCACGTCCTGGGCCTTTCTGCCGCTGGTCAGCGCGGGCCGCACGATCGGCGCCTGGATGGCGGCCTTCGGCACGCCGGTCGCCTTCACACCCGACGAGCGCGCGGTGCTGACCACCGTCGCCCGGATGCTCGCCCAGGCGCTCGCCCGGGCCGGCGACCAGGAGTCGCGGCGCGAGCTGACCGACGGCCTCCAGCGCAGCATGATGCCGACCGTGCAGCCGGACATCCCGGGCATGACGGTGGCGGCGCGGTACGTACCCACCGGCGGCGGGCTGGAGGTCGGCGGCGACTGGTACGACATGATCACGCTGCCGTCCGGCCGGATCGCGCTGGTCATCGGCGACGTACAGGGCCATGACGTACGGGCGGCGGGCCTGATGGGGCAGCTGCGGATCGCCCTGCGCGCCTACGCCTCCGAGGGCCACCACCCGGACGCGGTGCTCTCCCGCGCCTCCCGCTTCCTGTCCGGGATCAACGACACCGAGTTCGGCGGCGAGGACCCGCGCTTCGCCACCTGCCTGTACATCGAGGTGGACCCGGCCACCGGCCTGCTGGACATCGCGCGGGCCGGACACCCCGACCCGACCATCCGGATGGCCGACGGCACCGTGCTCGTCCGGCCCACCGCGGGCGGCCTGCCGCTGGGCATCGTGCCGGACACCGACTACCCCACCACCCGGCTCGTCCTGGAGCCCGGCGAGACGATGCTGGTCTGTACGGACGGGCTGATCGAGACCGGCGGGCACGACCTGGAGTCCGGCTGGGCGCGGCTGCGGCACGTGATCGAGACATACGGGGCCGAGGACGTGCACGGGGAGCCCACCGAGACGGTGGTGGCGCCGGCCCTGGAGGACGCCGCGGGCCTGGAGCGGCTGGCCGACGCCCTCGTACAGGCCGTGCACGGCCCGTCCTCGTACCACACCACCGGCCCGTTCGTGGACCGGCGCGAGGACGACATAGCGATGCTGCTGCTGTGCCGCGAGGGCGGCAGCTGCGGGGTGGGCAGCGGCGGCGCGGCGACGCACCAGCCGGTACGCCGTACGGTGCTCACCGTGCGGCAGTCCGAGCCCGAGCGGATAGCGGAGGCGCGCCGCCAGGTGCGCGACGTGCTGCACGACTGGGCCGACGAGGACCAGGTGGACTCCGCCGTCCTGATGGTCTCCGAGATGGTCACCAACGTCCTGATGCACACGGACGGCGACGCGCTGCTGGTCGCGGAGATCACCGGGGTGCCGGGACAGCGCCGTATCCGGGTCGACGTGGCGGACGGCAGCGACGAGCTGCCGCACCGCCGCACCCCGGGCGAGCTGGCGTCCTCGGGGCGCGGCCTGGTGCTGATGGAGCTGCTGGCCGGCGCGTGGGGCGTGGACCCGCGCGGCGACGGCAAGTCGACGTGGTTCGAGCTCTACGAGGACGCGGCAGACGGCGCCGAGCCGTCGCTGCCGGACCTGGACGCCTTCTCCGACGACTCGCTGCCCGAGCCCGCGGCGTAGTGCCGGCGCAGCTCCGAGAGCACGCCGAAGGCCGCCGCGGTCAGCGGTACGGACAGCAGCATGCCCATCACTCCGGCGACGCTGGCGCCCGCGGTGATCGCCAGCATCACGATCGCCGGGTGCATCTGGACCGTACGGCTCTGCACGATCGGCTGGAGGATGTGGCCCTCCAGGAAGAACACCACCAGGACGATGCCCAGCGTCCACAGGGCGATGGCCGGGCCGCGGTCGTCGGCGAACGCGACCAGCACGGCCACCGAGCCGGACAGGAAGGAGCCCAGGTACGGGATGTAGGCGCCGACGAAGACCAGCGCGCCCAGACCGATCGCGCCGGGCACCTGGAGGATCAGCAGGCCGATGGTGATGCCGAGGGCGTCGATCAGCGCGATCAGCGTCGTACCGCGCATGAAGCCCTCGATGGCCTGGAAGCCGCGGCGGGCCATCTGTTCCAGCCCCGGCCCCGAATCGCCGGGCGCCCAGTCGTGCAGCGCGCGCACGGCCTTGCCGGAGTCGCGCAGGAAGAAGAAGGTCAGGAACAGGGCCAGCACGGAGGCGGCGAGTGTGGCCGCGACGACGCCGACGCCTTCCAGCAGGCCGCTGGCCGCGGTGCCGCCGAACTTCCCTATGAACGGCTTCGCGTTCGAGACGATGTCGTCCAGTGACGTGCCCGCGGCGCCGAAGTGCCGGGACACCTCCTTGGCGGCGTCCTTGAGCGAGGCGAGGATCTGGTCGCCGGTGTCGATCAGCGCGCTGACGACGATGTAGCCCGCGCCGCCGACCACCACGACCAGCAGCGCGCAGGTCAGCCCGGCAGCCAGCGACTGGTTGAGTTTCATCGCCACCAGCCGCCGGTAGACCGGCCCGAGCAGCGCGCTGCCGAGCAGCGCCAGCAGCACGGGGGTGACGGCGGCGCTCAGCAGCACACACAGCCAGACGCCGACGGCCACCACGGCGGCGACGAGCAGTCCCACTCCGCACCAGGCCGCGGCGCGGCGGGCGGCGACCGGGAGGAGCGGCTGACGGTCCGGGGATCTCAGATCGTTTCGCACCCTGCCAGTGGATCACGGGGCCGCCCGTACGTGACGGCATTCCGCGGGGAGCGGATGCGCTCCCCGCGGGTCACCGGCAGGCCGCCCCGGCTCAGTGGCCCTCGGCCGGCACCGTCCCCAGCCGTCCCGCCTGGAAGTCCTCGAATGCCTGGGCCAGTTCGGCGTGGGTGTTCATCACGAACGGGCCGTAGTGCATCATCGGCTCGCGGATCGGCTTGCCGCCCAGGAGGACGACCTCCAGGTTGGGGCTGCGGGACTCCTGGGTGGCGTCCGCCCGGATGGTCAGCGAGTCGCCGCCGGGGCCGAACACCACGGACTGGCCCATACGGAACGGGCGCCCGACCGGTCCGGCGGTGCCGCGTCCGGCCAGCCCGTACGCCAGCGCGTTGAAGTCCGAGCGCCACGGGATGGTCACCTCGGCACCCGGGTTGACCGACACGTGCATCATCGTGATCGGTGTGTGGGTGATGCCGGGCCCCTGGTGACCGTCGATGTCGCCGGCGATCAGCCGCAGCAGCGCGCCGCCGTCCGCCGACGTCAGCAGCTTGACCTGGCCGCCACTGATGTCCTGGTAGCGGGGCGCCATCATCTTGTCCTTCTTGGGAAGGTTCACCCACAGCTGGAGGCCGTGGAAGAGCCCGCCGGTCATGACCAGCTCCTCCGGCGGCGCCTCGATGTGCAGCAGGCCGGAGCCGGCCGTCATCCACTGGGTGTCGCCGTCGTTGATCACGCCACCGCCGCCGTGCGAGTCGCGGTGGATGAAGCTGCCGTCGATCAGGTACGTGACGGTCTCGAAGCCGCGGTGCGGGTGCCAGGGGGTGCCCTTGGGCTCGCCCGGCGCGTACTCCACCTCGCCCATCTGGTCCATCATGATAAACGGGTCCAGGTACTGGTAGTCGATGCCGGCGAAGGCACGGCGTACCGGGAAGCCCTCCCCCTCGAAGCCGCTGGGCGCGGTGGCGACCGCGAGCACGGCGCGCGGCCGGGCCCCGGCGGGCGCCGCCACACGCGGCAGGGTCAGCGGATTCTCTACGGTCACTGCGGGCATGACGGCCTCCTCGGTCGTTCAGCTTTCAATTTAGTTGAAGCCTGAACAACTAGCAAGGCAGCCGGCATTCCCCGCCGGTCTCCGGCTGGAAGTAATCGTTCCGGCGGCGCGGAAGCGCAAAAAGCGGCGGCACCCTCCGGTGCCGCCGCCAGTAACGCGCCTCAGCCGTACATCCGCCGCATCGCGAAGTCGACCATCTGCTCCACCGACTTGGCGTCGAAGACCATCCGGTGATCGCCCTCCATGTCCAGGACGAAGCCGTAGCCGGTCGGGAGCAGGTCCAGGACCTCGGCGCCTGTGATCACGAAGTACTTGGACTCCTTGCCCGCGTACCGGCGCAGCTCCTTGAGCGAGGTGAACATCGGGATGACCGGCTGCTGGGTGTTGTGCAGCGCCAGGAAGCCGGGGTTGTCGCCGCGCGGGCAGTAGACCTTGGACGTGGAGAAGATGCCCTGGAAGTCCTCGGCGGACATCGAGCCGGTGGTGAAGGCACGTACCGCGTCGGCGAGGGAGGGCGGGGACGGCTCGGGGTACAGCGGCTGCTCGCCGTAGCCGCCGGGGGCCGGGTGCTGCGGCGGGGGCGCACCGTACTGCTGCTGCCCGGCGCCCGCGTTCTGGTCGTAGCCGTACATGCCGCACAGCGTACTGAGTCCGCGCCGCCCGCCACGCCGCTACGTTGGAACGGCCAATGAGACCGCCACCAACCGACCGGGGCCGCCACCGATGACCGACCGCGTGACCGACCGTGACCGCCGGAAACCGCGCATCACCCGCGGCGGCGTACTGCTCACCGTCACCGCCCTGACCGCCTGCGGACTGATGCTGTACGGCGCCATCCAGCTCCGGGACTCGGGGGCCGCCTGGTCCCTGACGTACGAGGCCACCTCCACCGGCGGGCCGCCGCGCGCGAGCCGGGTGCTCTACCAGCACGACTCCGCCCCGCACCCGGGCGGCGACCGGCGCGTGGACGAGGCCCGCGACACACGGCTGCCGTGGCGCGAGACGGTCGTCGTGGACGGCGGGAAGGAGGCGCGCCTGGAGGTGACGCCGGCCGGGAACGGCACGGCCTCCTGCCGGCTCCTGCTCGACGGCGAGCGCCAGGTCGCCTCGGGGAAGTCGCCGGGTCCGGGGAAGCCCGCCGTGTGCCGGGTGACCACCAGCGACAGGTCGGGGAAGTGGTAGGACCGGCCGTGAGCATGCCGTAGGACCGTGGGGGTCATGAGCATGCCGTAGGGCGGCCAGGGGTGCGGAGGCGTCCCAGGGACGCTCGTCACAGATGGGCGGTTAGGGGTTGCTTCTTATTACCGACGGGTAGCATCATCGGAGCTACTTGCTGGTATTGCGTTTGAGGTCCCTCGCTTCCAAGCGCTGGGTCTCCTCCCGAACCTTACGGAGCCGTACCCATGGGCCACTACAAGTCGAATCTCCGCGACATCGAGTTCAACCTCTTCGAGGTCCTCGGCCGCGACAGCGTGTACGGCACCGGACCGTTCGCGGAGATGGACGTGGACACCGCCAAGAGCGTGCTGAGCGAGATCGCCCGGCTCTCCGAGAACGAGCTGGCGGACTCCTTCGCCGACACCGACCGCAACCCGCCGGTCTTCGACCCGGACACCAACACCGCGCCGGTGCCCGACACCTTCAAGAAGAGCTACCAGGCGTACATGGACGCCGAGTGGTGGCGCCTGGGCATCCCGGAGGAGATCGGCGGCACCACCGCGCCCCGCTCCCTGCTGTGGGCCTTCGCCGAGACCATCCTGGGCGCCAACCCGGCCATCTGGATGTACGCCTCCGGGCCGGCCTTCGCGGGCGTGCTGCACGACGAGGGCACCGAGGAGCAGCACAAGATCGCGCAGCTGATGGTGGACAAGCAGTGGGGCTCCACCATGGTGCTGACCGAGCCGGACGCGGGCTCGGACGTGGGCGCCGGCCGCACCAAGGCCGTCCAGCAGGAGGACGGCTCCTGGCACATCGAGGGCGTCAAGCGCTTCATCACCTCCGGTGAGCACGACATGTCCGAGAACATCGTGCACTTCGTGCTCGCCCGCCCCGAGGGTGCCGGTCCCGGCACCAAGGGCCTGTCGCTGTTCATCGTGCCGAAGTACGACTTCGACTGGGAGACCGGCGAGCTGGGCGAGCGCAACGGCGTCTACGCCACCAACGTCGAGCACAAGATGGGCCTGAAGGCGTCCAACACGTGCGAGATGACCTTCGGCGCCAACCACCCGGCCAAGGGCTGGCTGCTGGGCGAGAAGCACGACGGCATCCGCCAGATGTTCAAGATCATCGAGTTCGCGCGGATGATGGTCGGCACGAAGGCCATCGCCACCCTCTCCACCGGCTACCTCAACGCGCTGGAGTACGCCAAGGAGCGCGTGCAGGGCCCCGACCTGGCCGCCTTCACCGACAAGACCGCGCCGCGCGTCACCATCACCCACCACCCCGACGTGCGCCGCGCGCTGATGACGCAGAAGGCGTACGCGGAGGGCATGCGCGCCCTGGTGCTCTACACCGCGACCGTCCAGGACGAGATCATCGCCAAGGAGGCCGCGGGCGAGGACGCCTCCGCCGCGACCCGCCTGAACGACCTGCTGCTGCCGATCGTCAAGGGCTACGGCTCGGAGAAGTCCTACGAGCAGCTGGCCCAGTCGCTGCAGACCTTCGGCGGCTCCGGGTACCTCCAGGAGTACCCGATCGAGCAGTACATCCGCGACGCCAAGATCGACACCCTCTACGAGGGCACCACCGCCATCCAGGGCCAGGACTTCTTCTTCCGGAAGATCGTCCGCGACCAGGGCCAGGCGCTGACCGCCCTCTCCGAGGAGATCAAGAAGTTCCTCGCGGAGGCCGTCGGCGGCGCGGAGCTGGAGGCCGCCCGCGGCGAGCTGGCCAAGGCCGCCGCCGACCTGGAGGCCATCGTCGGCGCCATGCTGACCGACCTCGCGGCCACCGAGAAGGACGTGAAGTCCATCTACAAGGTCGGCCTGAACACCACCCGCCTGCTGATGGCCTCGGGCGACGTGGTCGTCGGCTACCTGCTCCTGAAGGGCGCGGCGGTCGCCAGCGAAAAGCTGGCGGGTGCCTCCAGCAAGGACAAGCCGTTCTACGAGGGCAAGATCGCGGCGGCGAAGTTCTTCGCGCACAACGTGCTGCCGGGCGTCTCCGTGCAGCGTGGCCTGGCCGAGACCGTCGACCAGTCGCTGATGGAGCTGGACGAGGCCGCGTTCTGAGGAGTCCCGAGGGACGTGGGACGCACTGCGGGCGTTCTAACGACCGGTTAAGCGCCGTCCGGAAACGGACGGTGACCGGGGCGCTCTCACAACGTTCTCAGACAAGCGCGCAAGACTGACGTTGCCCGCCTCCCATCCCCCGGGGAGGCGGGCATCGTCGTGCGAGGGCACCGGAGACCGGCCCCCGGGCCGGGACATCCGGCTGCCCGAAAGGGCACTGAGGTTCCCATACCGTGATGCATGCGGATTCGTATACCAGGGAAGGGCACCCCGCAGTCCTTATGCTGAAACCATGAGCCAATCCCCCCGCTTCGACCGCGGCCACACCGACGACCTGATGTCCTTCCTCGCCGCCTCCCCCTCGCCGTACCACGCGGTGGCCAACGCCGCCGAGCGGCTGGAGAAAGCGGGCTTCCGGCAGGTCGCCGAGACCGACGCCTGGGACGGGGAGAGCGGCGGCAAGTACGTGCTGCGCGGCGGCGCGATCATCGCCTGGTACGTCCCGGAGGGCGCCACCGCCGCCACCCCGTACCGCATCGTCGGCGCCCACACCGACTCGCCCAACCTGCGCGTCAAGCCCATCCCGGACACCGGCCACCGCGGCTGGCGGCAGGTCGCCGTCGAGGTCTACGGCGGCACCCTGCTCAACACCTGGCTCGACCGCGACCTAGGCCTCAGCGGCCGGGTCACGCTGCGCGACGGCAGCACCCGGCTGGTCAACGTGGACCGCGCGCTGATGCGCGTCCCCCAGCTCGCCGTCCACCTGGACCGCTCGGTCAACGCCGACGGCCTCAAACTCGACAAGCAGCGCCACATGACGCCGATCTGGGGCCTGGGCGAGGTGCGCGAGGGCGATCTCATCGCCTTCGTCGAGGAGGAGATCGGTGCGGACGCCGATGACATACGCGGCTGGGACCTGATGCTGCACAGCATCGAACCGCCCGCCTACCTGGGCCGCGACCGCGAGCTGGTCGCCGGGCCGCGGATGGACAACCTGCTGTCCGTACACGCCGGTACGGTCGCGCTGGCGACGGTCGCCACCGCCGACGAGGAGCCCCCGTACATCCCCGTGCTCGCCGCCTTCGACCACGAGGAGAACGGCAGCCAGTCCGACACCGGCGCCGACGGCCCGCTGCTCGGCACGGTGCTGGAACGTTCGGTCTTCGCCCGCGGCGGCACCTACGAGGACCGCGCCCGCGCCTTCGCCGGTACGGTCTGCCTGTCCTCCGACACCGGCCACGCGCTGCACCCCAACTACACCGAGCGGCACGACCCCGGCCACCACCCGCTGCCCAACGGCGGCCCCATCCTGAAGGTCAACGTCAACCAGCGCTACGCCACCGACGGCACCGGCCGCGCCGTCTTCGCCGACGCCTGCGAGCGGGCCGGCGTGCCGTGGCAGTCCTTCGTCTCGAACAACGCCATGCCCTGCGGCACCACCATCGGCCCGATCACCGCCGCGCGGCACGGCATCGCCACCGTCGACATCGGTGTGGCCATCTTGTCCATGCACTCGGCGCGCGAGCTGTGCGGCAGCGAGGACCCGCACATGCTGGCCGGCGCCCTGACGGCCTTCCTGGAGGGCTGAGTTGGACTTCTCCCTGCTGGGCCCGATATCCGTCGCCACCGGCTCCGGTGAGCTGGCGCTCGGGCCCGCCAAGCGGCGCAGTGTGCTGGCGCTGCTGCTCCTGCAGCCCAACACCACCGTCCCGCTGGAGCAGTTGATCGACTCCCTGTGGGAGGACGAACCGCCCGAGCACGCCCGTACGGTCGTGCAGGGCCACGTCTCGCGGCTGCGCGCGACGCTGGCCGGGGGCGGCGCCGAGGCGTACGGCATCGAACTGGCCACCCACGGCTCGGCGTACCTGCTGCGCCTGCCCGAGGAGCTGATCGACGCCCACCGCTTCGGCGAACTGGTCGCGCTGGCCCGCCCGGAGGCGGCCCCGGGCGACGCGGTGCCACTGCTGCGGGAGGCCCTCGGCCTGTGGCGCGGCCCGGCGCTCACCGGCACCGTCACCAGCCCGCCGTTCGCCGCCGCCGCGCACGCGCTGGAGGAACAGCGGCTGACCGCGACCGAGGCCCTGGCACGCGCCCACAGCGCGCTGGGCGAACACGAACAGGCCGCGGCGGTCCTCTACACCGCCGCGGTCAACAACCCGCTCCGGGAAGGCATGGTCGCCGACCTGATGCAGGCGCTGTTCCGTACGGGGCGGCAGTCCGACGCGATGGAGTGGTTCCACCGGACGCGGCGGCTCCTCGACGAGGAACTGGGCGTCGGGCCGGGGGTGCGGCTGAAGGGGGCATACGAGGAGATACTGCGGGCCGAGGAGGCGGGGAGTGCCAGGGGTGCCGGTTCCGGCACTCAGGCCGGTCCCGGTGCTCGGGCCGGTGCCGGTACTACAGGCACGGCCCGTACGGGCGGGGCCACCGCCCCCGTGGACCCCCGCGTACCCGCCCAGGCGGTACGCGGCCCCGCCGCCACGGATGCCCCCTCGGGGCGCTCCTCCGCCCCGCGCCTGCTCCCCCGTCCACCCGCCCGCTTCCTCGGGCGGGAGCAGCAGCTCGCCGCGCTGAGCGCCGTGGTGCGGTCCGCCGTACCCGGCGAGAGCCCGCTCGCCGTCGTCACCGGCCCGGCCGGTGTCGGCAAGACCGCGTGCGCCGTGCAGTGGTCCCACGCACACGCCGAAGCCTTCCCCGACGGGCAGCTCTTCGCCGACCTGCGCGGCTTCAACGAGGGCGCGCCCGCCGAACCGGCCGAGATCCTGCGGGACTTCCTGCTGGCCCTCGGCACACCGCCGGACCGCATCCCCACCTCCGCCCAGTCCGCCTCCGCCCTCTTCCGGTCGGTGGTGGCCGGGCGGCGGCTGCTCGTCGTCCTCGACAACGCGCAGAGCTCCGCGCAGGTACGCCCGCTGCTGCCCGGCGGGGAACACTGCGCGACCGTCGTGACCAGCCGCAGCCGCCTGGACGGGCTGGTCGCCACCGACTGCGCCCGGCCGGTCGCCGTTCAGGCGCTCGGCGCCGCGGAGGGTACGGCGCTGCTCGGCGCGATGCTCGGCGCGGAACGGGTCGCGGACGACCCGGACGCGGCGCGGGAACTGGTCGAACTGTGCGACGGGCTCCCGCTCGCGCTGCGGGCCGCCGCCGCGCAGCTGACGGCCCGCCCGCGCTGGCGGCTGACCCGCCTGGCCGCCGCGCTGCGCGACGAACGGCGGCGGCTGGCCCTGCTGTCCGCCGAGGACACCGGCGTCGCGGCCGCCCTGCGGATGTCCGTGGCCCGCCTCTCGGCCGACGACGCCCGGCTGCTCAGCGCCCTCGCCGCCAACGCCGACGGCCACCTGAACGCGTCCGTCGTGGCCTCCCTGGCCGGCTCCGCCCCGGAGGACATCCAGGACGGCCTGGACCGCCTCACCGAAATGCACCTGGTCGACGAGGAGTCCACCGATGTCTACACGATCAGCACGCTGACGCAGTTGTTCGCCCGGGACGAGGGGGCGGGGGGCGGAGGGCGCTGACGGGGGCTGAGCGGCGCGCTGTAAGTACGTGAGGCGCCACGTACTCCCAGCGCGCCGCTCGGCCGCTACGGCCCCGCCCCCCCCCGCGGCGACCC
>NZ_LGCW01000041.1:0-21420 GCF_001279365.1 Streptomyces sp. NRRL F-5755
AAGCGGATGCAGTACCGCCCCGACCTGATCGACGGCTACCTCACCGGAACCGGACTGAGCTCCGACCTCACGTAACCCCAACCATTAAAGACCTCTAGCCGTCCGGAGCCGTTTACGCGGGGCGGCTCACCGCTGGCGGCGGACGAAGACGTCCGCCGCGCCGTTGGTGTCCGAGCGCACCAAGTCACCGACGGCGGGGGCGAAGACAGCGATGCGGCCGTGCGCGGTCAGAGCCCCGGGCTCGGCGCCCGCCTCAGCTGCTGGCTGCCATCCGGGTGAAGGAGATATCCGCCGTCCAGGCTCATCCCTGCCAGTGTCAGCAACGCTCGTGGTCAATGCGCCTAACCGGTGACCTTCACGGTCCAATCACACTCACTGATGATCTGAAGCTGACGAGTACCTGGCGTGTGCTGCTTCGTGCTGCCCTTACCGGTCTTGTCCAGCTCATTGACGATCTTGTCGTTCTTGTCGAATACGATGAAGTTTCCCTTGCCGTGGACAGCACGCATGGCCTTGGTGCAGTCGAACGTGTAGGACAGCGTCCACTCATCGCCGACCTTGAACGCGCTGGTGTCTTTAGTACCAGAACCCGTGAGGGCAAGCACTGTGGCCGGCTTGGCCTTGTGCATGGGAGCCGCCTTGTGGGACGCCTCCGCTAATGACGTCGACGCCGGCGCGCTTGCGGTCGACTTGCCCTTGTCACTCTTGTCGTTACTCCCACAACCGGAGACAGCGACAACGAACATAATGGCGGCGAGCGAGCCGCCTATCCCCCGCTTGAAAAGACCGTTCTTCTTCTCGGCCAGCTGCTGCCGGCCCGCCTCCGAACCATCCTTCGGATGGAAGTTGGTCACCCTCATCCCCTTATTCATCTGCAACTACGAAACCCCTGGCTCCGCATGGTGCCCACCGTGACCTCGAAGTCCATCCCGCAACTTCCGGGCGATGGGCCAGTACCCCTATTTGCGCAATCAAGTCAGGAGGGCCTCTCTACCGGCCGATCCGCTTGAGCCGAAGATCCCGGTACGGGAAGCGGACCGCACCTGCGATGACCGCACTGCAGACCATGGGCACGAACGACCATGGGAGGCTCATCCACAAGGTGGGCAAGCCCACGACAGTGCATAAGGAACCTGCGACGATCAGCATCCACTTGCCGTACGGACGCCAGATGAAGGGGTCCGGGGTCTCGCCGCCTGGCCAGGTGCATCATATCGCACCGGAGATCAGCACCAATGACGCCAGCAGCCCCGCGAGTGTGCCGACGGCGGCCGTGACCTGGGGTCCATTGCGAGGCGCGACACCGGAATTCTGCCTGCGTCCCCCTCGACGATCACCACGACGATGCCGCGCCAGACGGTACCGGTGATGCGGTTCCCCGCTGAAGCCCAATCAGCATCGGCTCGCTGGCGGTCCTCAGGACCATGTAGAAGCGTTGCCTGACGGGTCGGGGGTGAAGCTCGAAGTGCCCAGAGCAACAGCAATAGCAAGCGCCCAAGCTGACCGCCCAGGCGCTGACTGCCCTTAAGGAGTGTTCGGCAGCACGGCGCTATCGGCGGACCTCGTGCACGCTATGCTACTCGGAGGCTTTGGCTGCTCTGGACCAGCGGCATTACGCCTCAGGGCCTGCACGCGCCTCAGTGCGACGCCGTTGACCCGGTTGGTTCAGATGACGCGCAGCTGCCGTTGTCCTCTGGGGCCGGGTACGTGCAGGTTCCGCACCGTGGCCTAGTCATCGGACGGGCAGGGTGGGCGCGCAGGAGGGCGTAGTGCTGGGGCTGACGAGGATCGTGTCCAGGACCTAGGCGGGGAAGACGCCGGTATCGGCGGTCGCGAGCGACCTCAGCACCCCGGCCCAGACGCTGGCTGCGGTCCCCTCCCATGCGAGCAGCGCGCCTACAAAATGCGTCCCCCCAGGCGGCTGCGCGGTTACGACGGTGGACGGGTGCGGCGTCACACCCAGGGCGGCCTGTTTCTGCTGGAGCACGCCGACACAGCGATCGTCGCCGGCACTCGCTGCTCGGGCGACGTGGCCGTGGACGGCGCGGCGGACCCCGTATCGCGCGGGCGCTGCGTGCGGCCCGGCAACTCGCCCGGCTGACTCCCCTGGGTACTGGCTCGTTTGTCCCCGCGACTGCCGGCACGCCGGAGGGCGGCCGGGCCGCGGTCCACTGGCGCTCCGCAAGGTAGTTGAGGTAGTTCAGGCGCCTCTTGCCCGCAGTCGGCCTCGACACCCGTCCGCTGTACGCCGCCAATCACTGGATCGTGACCTCGGCCGACGGCGCAGCGGCTATCGGCCTGCGCCTGGTCCGGGAGGACCGCAGCCGCTTCGTGGCGAACCGGGTGGCGCGGCACTACGCCCTCGCGCCCGTGCTGGGCGGCGGGCAGGCGCAGTACGTCGAGCGCCCGGTCCGGGAGGGCACGGGCCCTCGACAGCCGGGGCGCGGACGCTGGTGGCGACCGCGTCCCAACCCTCGGGGTCCGCCTGGGCCGACGACCGTTCCGGCTGGTCAGGGCGCCTTACGGTCGCGAGTCACACACAGCTGATGGTGCCGCCGGGGGCCGGCTGATACAGGTGCCACACGATGATGGCCTCGGCGAGCAGCGGCAGCAGCCCCAGGAGAGCGGAGGCCAGTGCGACGCCGCCGCGCCAACCTCGCAGCGGTGCGCTGCCGTGTCGTTCCCCTCGCAGCGCGAGCAGGACAAGGAGGACGACGGCTCCCAGGCCACAGGCCAGTGCCCCGTAGGCGGAGGCGTACATCTGCCAGGTCAGCGGCAGGTCCCCGCAGTGGGCCCATTCGGCCTTCAGGTGGGCCTTCTCCGCCGCGTCGTGGGCGATGATGCCTGCGATGCCGAGGACTACCAGAACCGGTACCCACAAGGCGGTGCGTGCTGGGTCGGTGACGACGCCGTCCGGAGTTGGCGCCGTGCGGGATGTCGGCTCGCTCATCAGTACCAGTCGGGGTGCGGTCGGACGATCCGTACGTTCTGCTTGCCTTCGGCCTTTTCCGTGTTGGGCAGGCGTCCGTCGAGGCTGACGTTGCGGTACGGATCGCTGTGCTGGGTGTACTTGATCTCTCCGTCCGGCATGACACCGGTGACGATGGCGGCGTGGTGGGTGTTGCCCTTGCCGATCGCATCGTTGTCGCCGGACTGCTCGTAGTAGATGATGTCGCCGGGACGGACCTGATCACGGGGGACTTCCTCGCCGCCGTGATCGAGCATGAAGTTCTGCTGGTTCTCCGCACCCGCCCACGTCTTGGAGAAGCCCAAGGACCGGTCGATATCTCGGAAGCCGGGCAGATCGATCTCGGTCGGATTGCCCTTCATCCAAGTGTCGTCGGCCCGGGTGCCCCAGATGGACTCCTTCTCCTTCATTCCCGCATGGGCCAGGGATTCGGAGACGAAGTTGGTGCAGTTGTTGCCGAAGTCGACGTCGTCCTTCTGGTCCCAGTTCTCCAGGGCGTACTCGACCATCTTGACACGGTCGAATTTGCCGTCCGTGCCGCGCATTTCCTGCTTGACACTCTCCGGCAGCCCCTCGAGCTTCGACAGGGCGACCGGGTCGGCCAGCATCAAGTCGTGCCGCTGTTCGTCGCTCAGACCGTTCCACCACATGCGCTGGGTCATCGGCCCGGCATCACGGGGAATCTCGGCGCTGATGATCTCCATCTCCGCCTGGGACGCCTTGTTCTGCACCTTGAGCGCTTCGTCGGGGTCGGCGACGTTCACCTGCTTCGTCAGCATGGCAAACTTCGCGGCGGCCGTGTTGTCGGCCTCGCTGACCTGCTGCAGCACATGATCGCGCAGCGCGACGATGCGCTCCCACGCATGCAGCTTCTCCGGATCCTCACCGGGCATCGGCGTGCCCTCGGGCAGGCCGTCCGTTCCGATACGCAGGCTGTAGCGCTGGGCGAGTTCGTTGATCTCGCGCGCCGAGCTCAGCGCGGTCTCCATGCTGTCGGCCACGGCCTCGCAGAGCATCTTGCCGCCGAGCAAAATGTCGTAGGCGGATTCCAGCTGATTGGCCAACTCCTCGAAGTCCTTCGCGGCCTTCTGGCCCACCTCGTCGGTCCAGTTGTCGGCCAGCGGCTTGGTGCCGTTGTCCCGGATGTCCTGGGCCGCACGCAAAGCGTGCTTGGCCAGAGTCACCCATTCCTCCGCGGCCTTGTGCCACTTCTCGGGCCGGGCGTTGATCACAGCTTCGTAGTTCACCACCGGCCGCTTACGCCTTTCCGAGGTCGTTCAGACCCTGCCGTAGCCGTGAAGCCGCTTTCTCGTCCTGCGCGTCGTAGCTGCCGGTGCTTTCCTGCAGCCGCTCGCCCAGCTCCCCCATCTTCTTCGCCAAACCCACCATGTGCTCCTCCCACGTCAGCGCGCAGGAGTAGAGACGCTGAGCACACTCCCAGCCCCAGACGGAATCCGCCGCACCCGTCGCCTGGCTCTCCTCCAGGGAATCATTCAGCTTGCGGGCCACCTCTCGGGACAGCGCGGTCATATCGCTGCCCGTCGCCCGCACAGCATGGCTGTTGATACTGATGTCACCCATACGCGGAATCCCACCCCGTCGATCATTTTCCGGAACATCGTACGGGAGTGCCCAGAGACGACTGGTCAGGCCCAGCACCGGCACATGAGCCCGTACCAGCCGGTTGGCGGGGACGTCAGGACGGGCTGACGCCGGATTCCGGTCAGCTACCAGCCGAGCGCGCTTCCTTGAGCGCGCTTAGTTAGTGTGACCCGTACGGTGCGGGGCTCGCCCCGCCTCACGCCGTGCAGTAGAGCTTCATGGCATGACGCCTTCGGCTCGTCAGAATGAAATTCGCGAAGCTCTTGATGGTCGCGGTGCGGTGGCCGTCCATGGTGCGGCACAAGCGGATGAGGACCAGCTGTCCCTGCGGGACGACGGCGCCGGGAGACGATACGGGTGCAGGCGGCCGCGCCGTTCAAGCGGAAGATCAAGACGCCGGAGAGGGCACGGTACCTGCGGGTGAGCCGGAAGACGGCCTGCCAATGGCACCAGTCGTGGCGGAAGGGCGGCATGCAGGCGCCGGCCTCCCGAAGCCCGAGCGGCTCCCGATGCCGTCTGTCCCCGCGCTGCCTGGAAATCCGGCCGCGTACTGGCGTAAGGGCCGACCGTGCGCGGCTGGGCGAGGGGGAAGCAGGTGTGGGCTGCGGCGAGGTCGGCCACCCCGATCGGCGAACGAGTTCTACATCTTCTACAGCATCTTTTCGACGCGTCCCGTGGTTTCCTGAGGGCTTATACAGCGCGGCCCGGATCTGGGAGACTGATCAGCGGCTCGCCATCACCTACGAGTTCACTTCGACAGGCGCGTCGCGGCAGCCCGAAACAGGGCCGAGCCCGTCGACAACGCCACGCCGGGCTCGAAACACCACGTGATCATCGATGCGCGCGGCACCTCGCTGGCCATCACGCTCACCGCCGGCAACCGGCACGATGTCATTCACTCGCTGCCCCTGCTCGATGCGATACCCCATCTCAAAGGCCGCACTGGCAGTCCCCGTCAGCGGCTGCGGCAGGTCTTCGCTGACCGCGGCTGCGAATTCGACGAGTACTGCCGCCTGCGGTGGCGGTGCGGGATCAAGGTCATCGCCCGACGTGGGGTGCCGCATGGCTCCAAGCCCGGCACGGTCCGCTGCGTGGTCGAGCGTACAAACGCCGGATCAGCAGCGCGGCCACTTCAGCGTGGGCTCCGTCGGAACGGTGCAGCTCCAAGTGATGGCGGCCCAAGGCGACCGGGCGCGTACGGTCAATGCAGCGGGTGAGATCCTCCGGATGCCTGGAACTCCATCGAGATACCCCCGGCCCCACGGTTGTCGCCGTCGCCGCGCACCTGGCCCGCGGCAGCAACCTCAGATACGTGACCCACTGACCGCAGATCTTGACCGGAGCCATACGTCTGCCACCATCATCAACATTCCGAACCTCACGCGCATCAGCCCCATGACCTGCATTTTCACCGTGCACGCCACTCAATGCCCGGAAGCAGCAATGGGCGTTCGGCGTCACATGCTGGCCATTCGCATCCGGATCGGTTACTGATGCCTGCCCGATCTGTCACTCTCGTACCGCAAGGACGGTCCGTACAGAAAGGGATCTGAGATGCAGTCGATCACCCGGTTGGTGTCCCGGGCCGCTGTCTTGGCGACCGCCTTCGGAGCCGCCGTCGCCCTTGCCGGCGGGCCGGCCTCAGCCTCGGTCAGCACCAAGGGCTGGTCGCCTCAATGTGATTGGGGGAAAGCCTGCATTCGCCTCGCGTCGGACGCAGGGCGGTGGTGGAACATGAACAACTGCGGCTACAACCCCATCAATGACCGCTACTCCTGGGGCAAGGCCCACGGAAACTCCTTCACCGTCACCTACGTGAATGGCACGTGGGACCGGGTCGAGGCATGGACCGAACGACCGCTGGACGGCAACAACACGGTCATCAAGGTGGACGTGCACTGCTGAGGCCGAAATCAGGGCAGGCAGAGATCACTGGTTTATAGGTGAGCGCCTGCGAAGGTAAGCAAAACCTACCCGCATCGCGGCACGCCTCACCTGGCCCACAGCATGGCTCAATCATGGTGCGTTCGGCTCGGCGACCGAAAGCGTCATGGCCACGGTGTTGGGCGAAAATGCGGCGACGGCGTGCCGCGCCCGGATGCGGCTCTCCTCCCGAGTGATCACACTGACGTCGGTCCTGTCATTCCCGGTTTGCCATTACCGCGTGTACGCGGGGCGGTGTATCGCTATCGCAGCTCTGCGGTTGGGTGCCCCGCGTGCAGGACACGACGACGCGTTGGTGGTGTGTGGATGTGACGCCGATGCGGTTGTGCCGAGCCATGACTGGCGGGGTTTGCGGGCGGTCAGACGACAATGTCCGGCTGTCCGGATCCGTTCACGCGGGGCGGCTCATCGCCCGCGGCGGACGAAGACATCCGCCGCGTTGTTGGTGTCCGAGGGCACCAGGTCACCGATGGCGGTGGCGAAGACGGTGGTGCGGGCGTGCGCCGTCAGTGCGCCGGGCTCGGCGCCCCCCTGTGCGGCGACCAGGCGGTCGGCGCCGGAACGCAGGTTGCGCAGGCGCAGGGCTTCGGTGCTGCCGTCCGCGTAGAGGAGGTGCCCGCCGTCCGGGCTCAGGGCCCGGCCGTGGATTCCGTTGAGGCGTGTCGTACGGCCGGTGCGCAGATCGTGTACGTAGGTGTCGGGGCCGACGGTGTAGACCACCGTCCGCCCGTTGGCGCTGAGTTGGACGAGAGTGGCAGTGGCGTCGTCCTGTGAGCCGTCGAGCTGCCGGTGTTCGCCGGTGCGCAGGTTGGTGACGATGATGTCGTCGCGGTCGGGGCCGTCGCCGAGGCGGCGGTGGGCGCGGTAGGCGAGGGTGCGGCCGTCGGCGCTGAGGGATCCGTCGGACATGTCGTACTGCTCGGATGTCGGCGGCCGGCTGGCGAGGGTGTCCTGGCCGGTGGTGCGGTCGTGCAGGTAGATGCGTTGCGGGTCGGCGGGGTGGTGCGGGTTCGCGGTGTACGCGGCATAGCGGCAGTCGCCGCTGAGCCCGGTGATCCGGCTGCCGCCGCGGGCGGACCCGAGGGCTTGCCTGGTACCGGCCTTCAGGTCGTGAACGAAGCCTTGGAGGTCGTGGGCCCCGAAGGCGTTGGTACCGACGCAGCGGCCGTCCGCGCTGATCCGTACGCCGCCCAGGCCGTCGCGGATGAAGGTGACGGCGCCGGTGCGCAGGTCCTTGACGTATGTGTCGGGGAGGTAGGGGTTGTTCGGGTCCGGTGTCAGGTTGGTCGCTTTCGAGGTGAAGGCGACGTACCGGCCGTCGGCGCTGATCACCGCGCCCCAGGAGGCGTCGTTGGCCTCGGTGCCGTCGGCGGTCAGGCTGGCGCGCTGGATGCGGGGCTTGGATGTGGTGGGTGGGGCTTGCTCCGTGTGGGATCTCTGTGTCTCCGTGGCGGGTCCGGTCGGGGAGTTGGCCGGGCTCGCGGTGGCCGCGGTACCCGGCAGGAGGGCGAGGGCGAGCGCGCCGACCAGGGTGGTGATGCCGTGGCGGGCCGCGCGCCCTGCGGTGGCGCGCCTGGCGGGTGCGGCGGTGCGGTAGGTCTCGTTGGTACGCGTACGGTACGGAGCGGCGGCGGACATGCTTCCCCCGGGTGACCTGGACCTGTGCGCCCCGGCCCTGCGCCGGAGGCCAGGAGGATGCAAGCGCATCGTCTTCGGGCGGGTCAATGCGTCTGAAGGCGTACAACCCGGCGGGGTGATCAGTGATCCGCGCGGGGGCGGGTGGTGGCATTGGGTGGGGAGGTGTTGGCCTCGGCAGTGGGGAGGAGGGCGGGGGCGAGGACGTGGTGGTTGAGGGTGGGGCGGGGGCGGAGGTGTTTCCGGGCGGTGCCCTTCGGTTGGCCGCGATGAGCGGTTTCACTCGCGGGGCGCCACGCTGACGCGGCATCAGGCCCGCGAAAGCTTCGCGTCCGTACTCCGTAAACAAGTGCGTTGCGTGGAGTGCCGCTTGGGGGCTGGCCCAGGACTCTGCCCAAGATGGTGGAACGAGCTCAGTCGCAGATGGCGTCGTCCAGTATTTTGTCGATGGGGGCGCCAATGCGCGGGTCGGCGGGCCAGTCGGCGAGGTTTGCGGAGAGGACGACCCGGCGTGAGCGGTCCGGGGTCGTGAAGGCGAGCGTCGCGTAGCCGGGTATGCCGCCGGTGTGGCCGACGGCCAGGCGGCCGCAGCTCAACTGCTCCCGTTTCAGACCGAGTCCGTATCGGGTGCCCGGGGCGTCCGTGGCCACCGTGCGGTTCATTTCCTTCCATTCGGCCGGGTGCAAGAGTTTTCCGGAGGTGAGTGAGGTGAGGAAGGTGTCCAGGTCGCTCGTGGTCGAGACGATTTCTCCGGCGGGGCCTGCCATGGAGGGGTTCAGCTGCGTGATGTCCACTTGCCGTGCGTGGCCCCGGTGAGTACCCGTTCCGTGGAGCGTGAGGTAACCATGCGCGTGTGGGCCTGGGATGGAGGTCTTATCGCCGGGGACGATGGTGTGCCGAAGGTGCAGAGGTTCGATGATCCGGCTTCGTACTTCGTCAGCGTAGGAGTGGCCCGTAACGCGGTCGATAATGAGGCCGGCGATGAGGTAGTTGGTGTTGGAGTATCCGTAATCCGTGCCGGGCGGGAATTCGGCGGGCCGGGCTGCGGCTTCGCGTACCAGTGCGGCCCAGTCGTAGTGACGGAAACGAGTGCGGACCAGGTCCTTGCCCTGCGGCAGGTCACGCGCGAGGTCGTGGAGGCCGCTGGTGTGCTGCAGAAGCATCCGTACCGTGATGTTCGCGGCACCTGGGACGAGCTCTGGCGGCAGGTAGCGGTCCAGTGGTGCGTCCAGCGACAGCCTGCCTTCTGCGGCCAGTTGCAGCACGACGACGGCAGTGAACATCTTGGTGGCGCTCCCGGCGCGGAAGCGGCCCCCCTCCGGTACGGGGGCGCTGCCCCCTGCCCGGGCTCTCCCCGCCCATGCCGTCCAGGTGCCGTTCTGGTCCGTCACCTGCACCTGGGCACCGACAGCGCCGCTGCGGGTGAGGTCCTGAAGATGCCGGTGGATCCGTTCGCGCCCGCTGCTGCTGGTTGGGGACGTACTGCTCGAGGGCGTGGCGTACGCCGGAAGGGTCGACATACCGACCGCGAAGGTGAGGAGGGAGGTGAGAACAGGCCGCAAGATGCGCATGGTGGTCCACGAGTGTTGAGAGACGGTAGGTATGCGGTATTCCACTGCACGTGGCTTTGGGGGGCACTGGGGCAGGCCACCGAATTCGGGTGGGGACAGCCCGGTTGGCAGGCGGGGGTTGTCCCCAGGGAGCTGGCAAGGTGGCCGGGCCGCTCCCCTGAGTGGCCGGGCGACTCCCCTGTTGGGGATCCGCTGCTGTGATGGGCGGGTGGGTGCGCCCCGTCCATCGGTCGTTCGTCCTGCTTGGCCGCCGTTGGGGACACGGTGGCCGGTATTCCAGGGCTCGGGACAGGCGGTACGGGGTTGGTGAGAACGTGTGCTTGGGGGGCCGTCGGCGGGGTGGTGCCGTCGGTGCCTGGTTCGGTCACGGACATGGGGGCTCGTCTTGCGCCACCCGCACCGCGCCATCGGGAGGCCGCTTGTGGGCTCGATGGGTCCGCCGTACGCGTACCGGTTGCGCGCGGACCCGTGCCGGAACGGACAGAACACCGTCGAAGCGCCCGACGACCACCGCACCACGATCACGTGCGACCTCATCGAGCCGTACGGCGGCGCACTCTCGAACCGTACGACTACCGGTACGGCCTGGCGGGTCACCCGCAAAGGGCGGTGTCCAGCAGGTGCTCGATGTCATGGCGGCCCTGTTTGGCGGGGCCCGGATCGGCGGTGGCGGCGATGGTGGCGGCGCGGCCGTCGTCGGTCGCGGCCGAGTAGGTCGCGTAGCCGAGGAAGTCGCCGTCGTGCCCCCACATCAGGCCGCCGCAGCTCAGCGGCTGGCTGATCAGGCCCAGTCCGAACCGGGTACCTTTCGGGTACCCGAAGTTGGCCGGGATCGCCACGGTCGTCCGCATCTGGGCGAGCTGCGCGGGCTTCAGCAGCTTGCCGCCGAGCAAGGCGCCGAAGAATCGGTTCGAGTCGCTGGGGGTGGTGATCAGGGCGCCGCCGGCCCAGGCCGCGGACGGGTCCATCTCGGTGACGTCCAGCAACGGTGCGCCGGGCTTCAGCGAGACATAGCCGTGCGGGTGGGGGCCTCGTATGTCCTGGTCGCCCACGGTCGGGAAGTAGGTGTGCCGCAGCCCGACGCGGTCGATCACCCGGCGAGTGATCTCCTCGCCCATCGGGCGGCCGGTGACCCGCTCGATGAGCAACCCGGCCACCACGTAGTCGGTGTTGCTGTACCGCCAGCCCTTGCCGGGCGGAAATCCCGCCTTGTGTTGGAGTGCGAGGTCGAGCAGCGTGCGGGGCTCGTAGTAGCGGTGGCGGTTGCTGACCAGGTCGTCCATATACATGGTGTAGTCGGGCAGCCCGCTGGTTTGCTAGAGCAATTGGCGCACCGTGATGCGACGGCCGTCGATGCCGTCGCCGCGCAGCAGCCTGGGCAGGTAGGTCTCGACCGGGGCGTCCAGCGCGACCTTGCCCTCGCCGACGAGTTGCAGGACGACGGCGGCGGTGAAGGATTTGGTGATGCTCGCGGCCCGTACCTGCCCGTCGACCAGCGCCTTTGCCCCGGTTCGCAGGTCCGCGACGCCTGCGGCGGCATTACGGGTGCGCCCATCGCGGCCGGTGGCGGCGGCCAGTGCGGCGGGGTAGCCGTCCTCGTACACCAGTCGGTCCAGCCCGCGCTGCACCGGGCCCACGGCCCGGGTCTGGTCGGCGGAGGCGGGCAGTGGGCCCGCCAGGGCGGTGGCGGCCAACACGGCTGCCACCGTGATCCGGCGGCGATGAGAGCGCTTCGACATGGTGGGCCCTTCCTCGTGTACGCGGCTGGGCTAGCAGGGACCAGCCTGAGGACGCGCGGCTCGACGCACCATCCGGGCAGCCCCAGGAGGCCGACTGGGGCTGCCCATACGTCAGTTGACCCATGAGGTGCGTTAAGGAGTCTCGCGTTGTGCGGCGCCGTTCGGCGCGCGATGCCGGTGCGTGGTTCGGTCGATCTTCGCTTGGTGGATGTTGTAGGCGGCCAGGTCTGCCGGGGAGCCGCCTCGGACGGGCCTTGCCAGGAGCCGGGGGTGGGGTGGCAGCGGCAGTGGGGCTGGATGGAGGTTTCCTGTCCGCGCTGATTACGTACTCGTCCTCGCTCAGCGCGACGCCGTCGAAGGTGCGGGCGTACAGGTTGAGGATGCGTTCGGCTTTGGTGCGGAAGCCGGGGCCGGTGATGACGGTCCAGGAGCGGTGTTGCCAGGGCCTGAGCGCGTCCTGGTCCAGCCATCGGCGCACGGTGGAGGCCGACACGAAGGGACGATGCCTCGCGCCGTGGGCTCACGGGCCGGCGGCCGGCCGCTGCGGCCGCGGTCGGCCAGGCCGGCCAGGCCGGGCCGGCCCTGCTCGGCGAACCGGCTCCGCCAGGTGCGCACGATGCCCACATGCAGACCGGTCTCGCAGGCAGTACGCACGTTGGAACATCCGCGCACCGCGTTGAGAACGATCTGTGCACGCAGGCGCCAGCGGTGCTCGGTCCAGCCGCAGGCCGTCTCTCTTCAGCCGCTTGCGCTCGGCAACTGGCGGGGCTGTCTGACGGGTTACATCGATGTCGGGCCGCCTGACGGGCTACAGCAACCGGCATGGACGAAGGCCGACCGGAGGAACGATCGCGACAGGCCCGTAACCTGCCATGTCCGCTCTCCAGCCCTCTGGCGATAGCTACTCCGGCCGCTCCGCGCGACGCCGCCGGTGGTACGAGAGGGTGACGGCGCCGAGCAGCGGCCCCCAGGCGACCAGGGGCAGGTAGAGGAATCCGACGATGACGTTGCCGAGTGCGGTCATGTCAGGGTGAGGGGTGGCCCACCAGGCGACGAACGGCAACCACAGAACGGTCAACGCCAGCGCGCCGCAGCCGGCCGGGACGACGGCCGCCATGGGGTGGACCCGGCGACCGCCGAGCAGGGGGATCCAGCGCGGGAGTACCACGCCCCAGGGTCGGACCAGACCGAGCGTGAGCAGTGCCAGTACCTCGCTGGCCACACTGAGGCCGACTACGTACACCGCGCTCCAGCCGGTGAAACCCATCGCCGCATAGCCGACGTCGGTGTACCCGGCCGGGTGGCCGGCTGCCAGCAGGAGGCGCCAGATCCCGGTCGGCAGGGTGACGAGCGCGGCAGCGTGGGCGGCCCGGATCGCCCAGCGGGGCGGGGGCGGAACGGCGGGATCGAACGCAACGGTGGTCATGTGCGCCATCCTGTCGGCGTGCCGCCGTCACAACGTCGGTTCCGGGGATGAGCTTTCCGACCGGCCCAGGATGGATATCTGCGCCTCCCCCTCACCCGTAAGGGGGAGGGCACTCATTCTGCTCCATCTCGCTGCCCCCTGAACCTGACGAGACGGCATGCGTACCTGCGCTCAAAATCCCCGTGCTTCGGTCGTCCTCGGGCCTGACCGTGCACCGGCGAGACCGGAGCGACACCGCGGTGCCGGCACCGGACGGCGGCCGACTCCTGAGGCGTGCGGAGAACGGAAGAATGCCCGCTGCGAGGTTCCGCGGGGTTCGCAGGAACAGGGCGAAAGGAGGCGTATCGCAGGTTCAGACACAGGCCGCTGCTACGGCCGGGACCTCCCCGTTCGCGCGAGCACATTCGCGTCTCGATCAGCCGAAGGGGGGCGCGTCCTCCTCGTACTCGTACTCGTACGGTACGGGCTCGACAGCAGACCATGCGCCGGGAACCGCCGCCACCATTTCCAGCACGTCGGTCTCCGACTGGCCGACAACGACCAGGACCGGTTCAACCGGATCCGGCTCCAGGCACAACAGCTTCCCAGGAGCGGAAAACCAACGTACCGGTTCTCCCTCGAGGTGGTACCAGGCCGGGCAAGGCGGCAACGCGATCGGCTGGTAGGCCGCCTCTACGGCCGCGACAACCTCCGCGGTCGCCGGGCACTCACATCCGCAGGAGCCGTAACGCCGGGCCATGACCGCCTCACTGAGGACCAGTTCGGCGAAGGCCGACGACAGACGACCGAGGTACGGCTTCCAGGCCACGCCGGGCAGGTGGTCCGAGAACAAACCCACCGGCGGGTCATCGTCCCCCAGCCGGTCGAGCGGAATGCCCCAACCTGCGCAGCCCTGGTTCTCGCTACGGAATACCAGCAATTCACCTGAGGGATCCATCAGCAGTTCCTCAGGCGCCAGCAAAGGATTGTGCACAGCGACCAAATCGGCCCGGCGGCCGAAGAGCGCGTACGCCTCGGACAACGCCGCCGGAAGCGGATACCCGAGCCGCTCCTCGGCACGCCGCACCTCGCTCGGCGGAATACCGTCCGCCGGTGACAGAGGCACCGTCCGCGATCCTGCGAACGCCTTCACGAACTCCCACACCGCCGCTCGCGAGGTGGCCGCGGCACCGAACGCACGGGCCAGGTCCAACCTCTCGCACCTTTCAGTCATTCCCTGACCTTACGTGCCCAGGAAACGGCGACCGTTCATGCCTGAGAAACAAGCTCGCGCAGAAAGCGCCCCGTTCACGGGCATCGATCAGCTGGCGTACGTACTGCGGAGAAAGTGGATTCCGGCCGTAGTACGCCGACGCCAACGCCAAGGATCACCCGCCCCACCGAAACCACCCGCGCCCGCAGTCACCACGCCCACAACCCCTGCCACCCCACCCAGCCGAGTGATGATCACCAGGCTCGAACCACCAGGCTCGCCGAGAGACCGGAGCCGCTACAAGGATCTCGCTGTAACAGCCGCCGCCCCCCCTGCCGCTTCCCCATACGGGAGGCAGAGCCACCGCGCGGCCCATCCGGGCCGGGGCGCAGCACAGCGCCCTCCAATCCTCACCCCTGACGAAGGGCCACCCAATGCTGACCACCGCATACGTCCCCGGCGCCCCCAACTGGCTGGACCTGGCCAGCCCCGACAACGAGGCCAGCATCGCCTTCTATTCCGCGGTCCTGGGATGGGACCACCAGTCCGCCGGGCCGCAGGCGGGCGGCTACGGCTTTTTCCTGTACGACGGCAAGGTGGTGGCGGGCCTCGGCCCACTGACCGAAGACGGCGCGAGCCCCTCGTGGACGGTGTACTTCCACAGCCCGGACGCCGATGCCACGGCCCGAACCGTCCAAGACGCCGGCGGCAGCATCCGCGTAAACCCTGCGGAGGTCTTCACCTACGGGCGGATGGCGGCCTTCACCGACCCCACCGGCGCCGACTTCGCCATTTGGCAACCCGGCGACACCAACGGCCTGGAATTCGTCGCCGCACCCCACACCCTGTGCCGCGTCGAGCTCTATACGACCGACGCTCCAGCAGCCAAAGCCTTCTACCGCACCGTATTCGCCTGGGAATTCACCGACCTGCAGATGGGCCCGGGCCTGACCTATACGGTTCTGTACCCGTCAGGTACCGGCCAGGACGCGGCACACGGCGGGCTGATGCAACTCCCCCAGGCCAATCTTGACGCCGGAGCCACCCCCGAATGGCACCCGTACTTCGAGGTACGCGACTGCGAAACCACCGTCGCCAGGTCCGGCGAAGCTGGCGCCGTCGTCCTCATCCCGCCCATGGACGTACCCGGCATGGGCCGCATGGCCATGTTCCTCGACCCCCACGGCGCCGCTTTCGCCATCATCAACAGCCACTCCCCCAACCAGTAACACGCCGTCACCGCCTCTGGCCGATGCGGCCAACGGAGCAGGCATCGGCTCCGGGCCCGGCAGCAATCAGGCGCACGCCTACCGCTGGCTGGTCCCGGAAAAATTAGGAAGCGACCACTTCCTGCCCCAGGGCGAGGAGGGCCTGATCGAGGCAGGGCTCGCCCGGCAGGGAAACCACTTGGGTGTCGCACAGCACCACGGGAACGCCCCGCCGCTCAGCGTGCTCGGCCACCATGTCGATGGCGGCCGCCTTGAGCTCCACCAGAAAGACCTCCGCATCAACCTCCCGGAGCTCGGCACCGAGCCGACCGCGGTCGGCGAGGGCGGTGCTGGTGTGTACGACGCGCGCCCCGTAGGACGAGGTCAGGTGCTCGACCATGCCGGGCACGGCGGCGGCGGACGCGGTGGTGAAGAACGCGACGCGCCGTCCCGAGATGTCCGAGACCGGCCTTGGGCGCAGGGCCGCCGCGATCAGCGGCACCTCACGTACCTGCTCGATCGTCTCGCGCAGTGGCCGGACGTCGAGGTGCGGATCGGCCAGCGTAAGGACCACAAGGTCGGACACGAGCACCCGGTATGCGCCGGCGTACCCCAGAACCCGTTCGGGGCCGCTGGCCGCCTCCGACCACCAGAATCCGTCGGCGCGTCTGCACCGGGGGCAGCACGGTGCCGCTGCCTTCGAACAGGACCAGATCCGGTGAGAGGTCGGCCGCCACCGCGGCGGCCGCCTCGACGTTCGAGGTCAACGGCGTGGCCGCGAATCCCCCGCCGCAGCGCCGCGCCCCCACCGTGGGCACGTGCGCGAACACCGCGTCCTCGACATAGTCCGACGCGGCGTGCCGGCCCGAGCGGGACAGTTCCGGTAGCCCGGCCGCATCCGGGGACGAGGTCATCACCACGGGCTCGGCCGGACCGCCCCGGCCCATCGCCACGACCAGATCTTCCACCGGCGCGCCAGTAACCGTGCGATATGTCCGCCGACTGCTGTTTTGCCAATTCGCTTTCCGGTCCCGGCAATACTGATCGCCGGAATGTCGTACGCGGCCGGTCGCGGGGGCGCGAAGTAGAAGTCCGCCCCGGCATACGCGACGCCGCACGCCAACGCCTGGGCCACGAAATGCATCCGTTCACGCCCGCCGACCACCGGCTCGTCCGACAGATCCACCACCACCTCGGCTCCGCAAGCCGCCACCGCATCCGCCAAGCCACCCGACAACAGCCGCACGCCAAAATCCGGCGACCCGCGCAGCTTCTCCTTACCCCCCACCAGCAAGGCACCGGCGACCCGGCACGGCAGCAAACGCAATGCCTCGCGCACCACCTCCGGATAATGCTCCCCGTCAATCAGAGCCAGCGCCCGCTTACCCGCCAGCAGTGCAGGGAATTCGCCGATCGCCCGGCCTCCTCAGAATACGAGCCGACGCTGTACACACCGCCACAGCAACCCCAGTCATCCAACCGCCAACCACGCCCGGCCAGACCCCAATACTCTGCACATTTCCGCAGCGCGCACCATTCACCAAACGACTCCACCTGAGCCAAAAGAGTGCCCGTGGGGCCAGGTCCGCAAAATCCAGCGCCGACCGGGCTGCTTGATACCGAGTCATGCCGCGTCACGCCGGTCCGGCCAACGGTGACCTAGGACCGATCCTGACCTACATCACCGATACAGTCACCGCTGAACGCGGTAACCACGGCGCAACCGGACCTACCGCCGCCAGATCTACCGCTTCCGGACCCACCACTACCGCCCCGAGCCACCGCCTCGCCCCGCGTCCCCATGAACCGCCCGTCGCTCAAGGAGCCCGCCCGTATGTCCGCACGTTCGTCGCAGATCCCGCGTTTCACCTGGTCGCAGGTATGTGCGCGCCGTCTGGAACGCCACAGCCTGAGCACCCCCTCGGCAACCGCCCGGCCCGACGACATCGTCGGTGCCATGGCCGGTACCCATGCCCAGGTACTGTCGGCCGCCGAACTCGCCATCGGGCTGCGGATGTCCGACGCCACCCGGATGGACGTGCGCAAAGCGCTCTGGGCGGAGCAGAGCCTGGTCAAGACATTCGGGCAACGGGGTACCGTCCACCTGTTCCCGACCCGCGACCTGCCGCTGTGGATCGCGGCCTTCTCCGCCGTTCCCGAGCCGAAGCACTCGCATCCGGCGCACATCCGGTTCACCGAGGAACAGACCGCTGAGGTGGTCGCGGCCATCGGCGACGCCCTGCGGGACGCCGAGCTCACCATCGACGAACTCAACGAGGAAGTGATCCGCAGGACCGGCCCCTGGGCCGGCGATCTCGTCATACCCGGGTTCCAGGGCCTGTGGCCGCGCTGGCGTCAGGCGCTGCACCTGGCCGGGCTGCGGGGGAAGCTGTGTTTCGGCCCCAATCGCGGTCGCAAGGTCACCTACACCAACCCGGCCCGCTGGCTGCCCGGCCTCGCACCGGCCGACCCCCGGACCGCCCTGACCCATGTCGTGACCAGCTACCTGCACGCCTACGGCCCGGCCACCCCGCAGCAGTTCGCGCACTGGCTGAACGCGCCGGTCCTCTGGGCCAACGAACTGTTCGCGTCCTTGGCCGACGAACTCCAGCCGGTCGAGGTCGAGGGAAAGCCGGCCTGGGTGGCCGCCGGCGACACCGCCATTCCCGACGCACCGCCGCGCGGACTGCACCTGCTGCCCTACTTCGACGGCTACGCGTACCGGGTCGGCAACCAGGTACCGGAGCTCCTGTACCCGGGCCGCGCCCGCGAACGGGTACTGCCCGGCAACTTCCAGGTACTGATCGTGGACGGCGTGGTCGGCGGACTCTGGCACCAGCGGCGCTCCGGCCGCAAGCTCGACGTCACCGTGGAGGCCCTGACACCGCTCAGCGCCGCGCAGCGCACCGAGGTCGAGCACCGGGTAGTCCGGATCGGCAAGATCCTGGAGGCCACGCCGCGGCTCACGTTCGGGCCGGTCACCGTTGGCGGTCATGCCTGAGCGATTGAACGACTGGCCGGGCGACTGCCTGACCGGATGACGGGGCGGGGCCCTCCGGCCCTCCTAAGCCGAGGTCATTACGGGGCGGTGGACCGGCGAGCGTGCGATCCGCGCCAACCACCGGGAGACCGTCTCGCGCCCCTTGCATCGGTCGGGGTGTGCCCATCAGTCACCCGCCGACGCTGCCAGTCGAGCCACAAGCTCCCGCACGTGTTCCACCAGTTCAGGTAGCTCGTGCACGGGCTCGGGAGTCCTGGCTGAGTACGCCCGCCGGCTCGCCGCCCGCCGGGCGGACATCCTGTTCAGCGGCTCCGCCGGCCGCTCCGACTTCCTGCTCGACGGCCGGGCGATGTCGGCCTGCTTTACGCGCCGCTCGACGACCTCGACGGCCTGCCCCACGAGACGCTGTACGCCGAGGACCGCGTGGCCATCGTCCCGTCCGGGCACCGGCTGGCCGGGCGCGCTTCGGTACGCAGGTCCGACCTGGAAGGCGAGACGCTGCCGCGCTGGAAAGGAATACCCGGGGGCGACGGCACCGGTCCCGAGGTCGCCGACGTCGACCAGGTGCTCCACATGATCGCGGTGAGCCGGATGATTCGGGGTATCCCCCCTCACCGGTCGAACCGGCCCCACCCGGCCTCGTCTGCGTCCGTCCCAGTGGCCGACGCGCTGCCCAGCCGCCTCGTACACGCCTGGAACGAGCAGGACCGCCGACCGCTGGTCGCATCGTTCGTGACCGCCGCGCTCAGGCCGCGCGGTTACGAAATGGGCTCTGGGCTAGGCGAGCCCGAGGTGTCGGCCGGTTCGGGCGACGAGCGGCCTGTGCCGGAGAAGGGGGCTGTCCGCAGGCCGATCGTGCGGTCGTGCCGATCGTGATGGTCGCGCCGATCAGCAGGGGTGTCTGGTGTTCAACGGTTTGAACGAACTGGTCTCCGCGCTGACGGCGAAAGAGACGGGTCGATCCGCGCTGTTCCGCGCCGGCGCAAAGTAGAACGGGCCGCGACACACCGACAAGCAGCAGCCGACGCACCGTCGGCGCGCTGAGGCGCACGGACGGCCCCCCAACTGCCCTTTTAAGCCTGGCGCCTGGGCGGCCAGCTTCACAGGCAGTGTGTCGAGGGCTGGTCCCGAATGAACAAGGCTGACACGATCAACGCCCATGAAGGATCACGACAGCCCGGCGTCCGAAGCCCTCCGCCTGGTCCGCCACCACTTCCCACACGCCGTCGGCGTCATTCTCGGCGGTTCAGCCGCCCAAGGTCACGCCTCGGCAAGCAGCGACCTGGACGTGGCCGTCCTCCTGCCCGACTCGGACACCAGCCGCCGCGAAGTCATCCGTCACAACGGCCGCCTGGCAGAGCTGTTCATCCACACCGTTACGGATATCCAGCAAGCACTGGAGAACAACCGAGGCAACCGCCGAGGCACTCTTCTGTTCATCTACGACCAAGGCATACCGCTCCTGGACCCTTACGGCGATCTAAAGCGCGCACGCGCACAAGCCCGCGCGTCACTCGCGGCGGGCCCCCTTCCCCTCACCCCCGTCGAGTGGGAGCGCGGCCGCTATCTACTGACCTGCTTCATGGACGATTTGATCGACATCCCGTCGACCAACCGTTACGAACAGCTGTCCCTGGCCGACCACACCTTGCGCGAAGCCGCGCACCTGCTCACCGCCCACCACGGAGCCTGGACAGGCATCGGCAAGTGGCTGCCTCGCAGGCTCCTCAGCGCGGATCCCATACGCGGCAAAGCCTTGCTGGACGGCCATCAGCGCGTAGCCGAGCATGCCGACACGGCACCGCTCGCGGTCGCGGCCGAGCGAGTACTCGATCTCGTCGGCGGCCCGCTGAGAGAGGGCTACACCCAGCGATAGGCCAAAGCAGGCGCTGCTGTCTCCGTCCATACACCCTTCTGGCGCCGAATTCACGGACCACGCTGAGCGCGTACGAGACCGGATTGCGGCCCCCTCGAAGGGAGAACAGCTGCCGGCTGTGCCCAACGTCCTGGAAGTCACTGTTGTGCCGGACCGGGAGAAGCCGAGCATGGGTAGCGTCCGAGTGCGTCCCAACTGCCACAGGAAGGACATCAGCCATGACGATCAGCTCAAATCCGGACGCGGACAGTCTGGCCGCGATCGAAGCGAGGATCGACCGGCGCCGGGACCAGTACGCGCTGCCCGAAGGGCATATCGCGGAGGCGGACTCGCCATGGCTTCCGTTCGTTCCGCAGGTGATGATCAAGCACCTGACGTTCGACATCCGCAGCAGCTCGGCCGCGAACGTTCTGTGGGTACAGGCCGGCGGAGTGCTGGGCCGCCACCGCCACCGTGGCCCGGTCTCCGGCTATGTACTCGATGGCAGCTGGCGCTATCTGGAGTACGACTGGGTCGGCCGCCCGGGCGACTTCATCCGGGAAAGCCCGGGCCGCACCCACACCCTGGTCTCCGACGAGGGCATGAAGACCGTCTTCTGGCTGAACGGTCCGGTGGAGTTCCTCGACGAGCAGGGCAGGGTGACCGAGGTGATCGACGTCTTCTGGTTCATCGACCACTACGAGCGCGGCTGCCAGGAGCAGGGCATTTCGATCAACCGGGCGCTCTATCTGTGATCCAGGCCCTCAGGTTCGTCAGGTGCTCAGGGACGGCGCGGGCGTCGGCCCGAGGGCGGTGTGAAAGCGTCATGTCCTCGGGTCGGAGCTGACGCGGAAGCGTTCGAAGCGGCCCAACCGACTTGTTGGTGAGCGAAACTGCTCGCCGGTCTCGTGCGAGATCAACGAAGGAGATTTCACGAGTCATCACGGCGCTCCGTCAGCGCGCCTCTCCTCACAGCCCTCCGCGGACGCGCTTCGGGAGCGCCGTCTTCGTTGATAGCGCGATGCCTATCGCAGCACCCGCGCACCTAGTCGTGGCCGACTTCTTGGTTCTGGTCGCGGCCATCGCCCGACGTCGCTCCGTACTGATCCGGGCGCAGGGTGACAGTTGGGCGGTTGGAATTGATAGCTGCGCCCCTCCCTCACGGTTACGCCCGCAAGCGCCTTAGACGTCATTTCGTTTGGTGTGATCTTGCGGCAGTCTGGGATGGTGACTGCCCCTCTTGTCGAGCGGATGGTGCCGGACAGCCTGTGGGAGCTGT
>NZ_LGCW01000042.1:0-20974 GCF_001279365.1 Streptomyces sp. NRRL F-5755
ACCGCAAACGGCTCGGCAGCCGAGGCGGCAGGCCACCGGCCTTCGACCGCGAGGCCTACAAGCAGCGGAACACCGTCGAACGCTGCATCAACAAGCTCAAGCAATGGCGCGGCCTGGCCACCCGCTACGACAAGACCGCCACCATCTACCTCACCGGACTCCACCTCGCCGCCACCTTCATCTGGTCAGCGAGGCGATCCGAAAGAAACGGCCTAGAGGTAGCCGGGCTCGCCGGTGTCGGTGAACCGCGTCACCGACTGGGCAAGAAGCTCCAGGAAATGCCGCAGGTCATCAGCAGCCTTGTCGAACTCGGGCTCGTCGAGCGATGCCGTGCGCGTCCGGTGCACGACTCCGTCGGACTCGACAACGAAGAGCAATCCGCCGCCGTCGGCAGCGATCACCAGACCGGACGGTTCCTGCCCTTCATGCACGCTGACCGGCCCGTACTCCCGAAAGTACGCAAGGACGTCGGCCGCCGAGTTGACGAAGTAGCCGTTGCCGACATCGCCCAACTCGATGGCGCCGATGCAGCCATAGAAGGTCAGCAGATCGGCGGGAGCCAGACCGGTTGCCGTCAAGGCGCCGACCGCTTCGATGTCATCGTCGTCGGCCAGGCGGACTTCGTTCACGCCGGGCGGGACGCCGTGCTGGGTCTCGAAGCCGTCCACCATCGCGCTCAACACCGGCGACAGCGCGCTCGCCCAGGACAACAGCCAGTCTGGCGACAACGAACGCTCACTCATGAAGCCGGATCTTGGCATGGGGGCTCCGTTCACGAGTTTCGGGATCAGGCACACATTCCGTGAGGACGATCACCGAGGGGCGGGCACTGTTTCATGGGAGGCGGTGGTCTTCAGGCAGCCCACCCGCCGGTGTTCGAGTACGACTCGTAGGAGTAGCGAGTGTTGCGGTGCCATTCCTCGCCGGTGACGCGTTCGTAGGCGTGGTCCGGTATGTAGAGCAGGCTCTCGGCCCAGATGAGGTCGGTGGCGAGGGAGGCGAAGGCGCCCGGGTCTTGAAGTACATCTTCGAATACTCCACGGCCGGCGGCGACGACCGCACAGCGTGTGTAGAGGAATGCGTCACTGGAAAGGCCCTGTCCCAGCTCCTTGCGGTCCAGACGGTAAAGAGCCCAGGCGAGCTGCTCGGCGAAGCCGGTGACCACGCACACCGGAGACCGAGCAAGGTGCTCGGTCAGCGCGGCTGCCAGGTGTTCGGAGTCGGGGTCCGGTCCTGTGGGCCTGCAATCCTCGATGAGCTGCCAGAAAGTATCTTCGTTCACACCATCGAGCATGACGCAGGGGTCTGACAATCCACCTTCGGAGTCACCTGTTCGCTGCTGCTGTGGGCAAGCCTCCCGTTTACGGAGCAGGGGAACGTGGCGCGACCGAACCTGGCATCCTGCCGACAGGCCGTCGTCGGCCTCTGGTTCACCTCGGAGAACCACCAAGGCTCCTATGGCCTGGGATCGTTCGTTCGATGGGCGGTCCGCAGCAATTTCGCCTCCGGAATCAGTATCCCGGCCCGACCGCGGCGGATTCTTCACCACACGCTCGACGCCGACGAACGCTGGGCGACTGCCCGCCGACTCCTGAACGACGGCTCCATCGAGACCAGGGACCGCGTCGCCGATTTGATGGTCCTGCTCTATGGCCGGTATCCCGCGAGGACCTGCCGACTGACCACTGCACGCGTCATCCACGACGATCACGGCGTCGCCCTCCGCCTCAACCGTACTCCCCTGAAGCTGCCGCCCCCTCGACGGCCTGGTCCTCCGGCTCGTCGACATCGCCAACGATCACCAGCACACCGTGATGTCGAACGACCTCAACGCACCCTGGCTCTTTCCGACCCAGAGGCCGGCAAGCCACCGGGTAGCAAACAACTCAGCCGACACCTCCGCGCGATCGGACTCCCTACCGAAGCCGGACGATGCGCGGCCCTGCTCGATCTCTGCACACAGATGCCGCCAGCAGTCCTTCAGCGTCTGCTCGGCATCAGCCCCACAGTTGCCGAACGCTGGGCCGCCGGGGCCGTCAGGTCCGCATACGCAGCCGAGGTGGCCCGCCGATCAGACGGCTGAGACCGATTACGCAGGAAGGAGCTGGACGATCCCCACCCACGGAAAGTCGCCCGTCTTGTGAAATGCACGAACGCTCCAGCGTCCCGCCGGCACGGAAACTTGGGCCTGCTCCGGCAAGCCCCCCTGATCCGGGTATTCCACGGCCAGGTCAGCTCCGGCTACAGCGGAGTCCAGGAGAACCGCTGCCCCATCGGTCTCCCAGACCCCACAATCTTCCCAGTCGGTCGCGGGGTCCGCCATGACTGCCTTGGCAGCTTCAAGCAACTCGGCATCAGAGTCGGCGGCAAGCCACCGCAGGAAGACGTTCTGCTCAGAGAGGTAGCAAGTCGTGGCGGGCTCGTCGGCCAGCACCAAACCGGACCCAGCGGTGCCGACCTCGACGATCCCAGCCCAGCCCTCCACATCACAGGCACGGTCGTAGTCATCAGGAACGTCGGTGCCGCCGACGATCACGCCGTTTCCCGTGCATCCGCCCCACTGGTCCAGCGCAGGGACCGGAATTACGATCAATGGGCCGCCCATCGACTGCACCCAAGCGAGATCGGCATGGGCGTGACGAGCGACGTTGTGAGATGCGGTCATGCGATCAGTCTGTCCTGGTCCACTGACAGCGTCTGGAGCGCTATTCCACAGACGAATATCCGAACCTACCGATACTGGGAACCCTCGCCCGCCACACCGGCAAGGGCGTGTTCTGAGACCTCGCCGACCACGACATCAACGGCACCTTCCACCTCGATAGTGCCTGGCATCATGGCTGGGAGACCGTCGCCGCGCTCATCACCACCATCCAGGCCACCAGCCGGTGACCCGGACCGCCCTCGCCCTCGACCGCGTCGCTGCCGGAGAGAAGATCTCCGGGCCCGCGGACCGACGGCCCCTCACTGCTGCCGCGCAGACACCGCGCTTCGAGGGCCGCATCGTCCCAAGACGTTCGCCAAGAAGGCAGCCAAGTTCCTCGCCCAAGATGGCGTTGCGCTCTTCGACACCCCCGACGCGCTCTTGGTCTGCGCATTCAGACGCGACAACGGGCTCTGCGAACCCGACCCCGGAGCGACCGCCCCGCGGCAGTACGACTGCTGCCCCGGCTGCGGCAACACCGTCCGCACCGACACCCACGCTCGCTTCCTGCGCGAGCGAGCCGACGAAATCGACAAGCTGGCCGCCCACACACCAGAGCCCATCGGCAAACGCCTGCGGACGAACGCCGACCAACTCCGGGCCACGGCCGACGCCCACGATGCTGCCGCCCACCCCGCGGAGGCCCTGGCATGAATCAGCAGCACCAAGACGAACGACCCGCATCCGCGAGGCCATGGACCGGCCCCTCTCCGGTCAGGCCACCGCTTCCAGTGGCAGTCTCACCGTCGTCGCCCTCGCCGCTGAGGCCGGTGTCCACCGCATGGCCCTCCTCAAACGGCACGTCGACCTGAAGAACGAGTCTTACGAACGTGTCCGCAACGAGACCCAGCAGATCCCGGAAACGGAGAAACGACTCAGGTAAACCGTCGCCAAACTCACAAGGACCATCGCCGAGCAGGGAACCGAGATACAAGAGCTCCGCGACTTGGTCACTCGCCTGACCCTCGCCAGCGCCGTTCTCACGCAGGGGAAAGCAGCATCAGCAGAACCGGCCTCCGACAACGTCATTCCGTTCCCTCGGACGACAATGTGACAGGGCTGCTCTGGTCGGTAAGGCTCGCAGCGTGCCTGCACAGCATTGGCACTTCCTAGACGGTTGAGCAGTCCAGGAGTCGCCCGTCGGTGGTGCCAATGAGCAGCCGGCCGGGTTCGGTAGCGGTCAGCGCGGTCGCCACGACGGGTACTCCGGCAACCGTCAGGTGCCGACGCCAGCGGACGTAGCCATCACGGAGATCGAGTCCGACGATCTCGCCGTCGTCGTACGTGACGTAGACGGTCTCCATGTCGTGGTCAAGGTCCGTGGCCTTCCGGTCCGTCCGAAAGACCCAAGTGGGCTCTTCACTGGCCACCGTGCGCCGTACGACGAACGAGCCGCCGGGCTGCAACCCGTGGCCGTGGTAGACAGTGCCGGCATAAATCAGGTCACCGTCGGCGGTCTCCACGCCGGGGCCGGCGAAGTGTGTCTCACCTGGCTTCCAGGAGTAGGGACACAAATGATCGGCCTCCGCCCCCCTCGGCTCACGCGGACGTTCGGCAACCGGTAATGGACTCCAGGTCCGCTGCCGCAAGCCAGGCTTCATGTGGTCCAGGCTGCTGCCCGTCCTGCGTTGAAACGGTTTCCCTGAAGTAGATCCGGCTGCCGCGCCGGATACACAACCTGCTCCGCTCCCCGTTCCGCCCAGCGGGTGCGAGGGCGGGCAGGCCATCAGCACATCGCACCAGGGAGACAGGGCCGACGGGAGTGCGGTGGTCGAGCTGCGCCCCGTCCTGGAGCGCGAGCCGGACCACGGCCTGAGCACGCTCCTCCCAAGAAGGCCGCACCAGACCAACCCAGGCCGATCGCTCATCTGCGGCGATGACGATGTCACGGCCGCCACCATCATCATCCCGGACAGCCCACTGCCGTCGCCCCGAGGGCAGCCAGGACTCCAACTGGACCCCATCGAGCGTCGCCACGATTCTGCCGTCGGACAATTCCTCAACCGCGCGGACGTTGCGTCGCGGGCCCCAGTTCGTACTCAGACCGGAGACCGTCCGGCGGGCATCCTCTCGACGGTCGGTTCGCGGGGCCGCTACCCGTGGTCCGGCCAGGTCATATCCAGTGATCGACCTTGGCGGTACGATCCTCCAGTCGGGCCGATGTACCACCGCGATGTGCCCTTCGTTCCACGCGTCTTTGTCCTGCCAGTCGTCAGGCGGTGCCATTAGCACGCGTAGTTCCTGTTCGCTGAGCCATTCCAAGCCCAGGACTTGGCGGCCGAGCTCGTGCTCGATGAGCGACGTGGCGCTGCCCGTCTCCAGGTCCAGAAGGAGCAATTCCCCTTCGAAGAATAGTCGCCCGTGCCGACCACAAGGAGAGGGAGCCTGGGGTGGAAAGCCATGGCGCGCACGGGATAGCGCGCACGGAGAAGCGCTCGGCAGGTCAGATCATCGATGCCGTAGACACCAACAGGCGCAGTGCTGCCGAACTCGTGCACGCCCGCCACTGCTAGCAGGCCGCGGCCCTCGTCATCGACGGCGAGGACGGGATCACCGACCTCGGCGAAGGGACGGTCACCGAGGATTCGGTCGATGCGCAACGAGATGGTCATGGCAGTGATCTTCTCAGCGTCCAGAAGCTGCGTGAAGCCACGGACTTCAAGTAGCCGAACAGAAGAACTTGACGGGGAAGTGCGCCGAGAACTGGATCACCGCGCACCCGACCGAGGCCCGCCTCGGCCGGTTCGCCTCCGACCTCCAGACCAGCCGCTGGCACGACGACGACCACGCCTGAACCTCCCCGGAGGCCCTCATGAGCAGCACCACCCGCGACGATCACGCGCTCGCCTACCCCGAGCCGCCCGCCTCCCTGCTGTGGCACCGCCCCCGAGGGCACCGCCGCTCGCCCCCGCCCAACGCAAGCGCGACTCCGAGTTGCTGCTGGACGGTGCCCGGCGCACGCTCCGTACGACGGCTACGTAGGAGACCAGCGATGTTCACCGACATGTGCGAGGCCCTCGACGCAGAGGCCCTGTCCTGACCCCGCTCGGCGCCCGCCAGCACAGCGCCGCCTCGGTGCTGGTCGCCCGGCACGCCCGTGACAAGGACGACCTCGCCGGCCTGCTGGGCGCGCTCGGACTGCCCAGCACCGAAGACGACCTGGTGCGGCTGCTCCCTCACCTCCCCCGCGCCGACGCCACCCCGACCGGAGACCCGATGCTCACCGAAGCCCCCACCTACACGGCCATCGCCGCCTCGATGCTCAAGAACGGCGACGACCCCGAGCACGTCCGCACTACGCTCGGCCTGTCCGCGGACGAACTCGCCGACGCCAACCGGCACGCCGCGGATGAGAGCACCGCCGACGTACCGACACCGGCGGCCGCTTCCGGGCCGGGGCCTCCCGGCCGCCCCCGGCGCCGACGGCTCGCCGCTCGAAGCGCTGCTGGCCTGGGCCGAACAGCACGACGCCAGATCCGTCCAGGCGCTAGCCGCCCGGGCCCGCACCGCCCTGGCCGACCTTGCTCAGCGCCGGACCACCGAACAGGCCGTCGCGGCGGCCAAGGCCGAGGTCAGCCGGCTGGAGACCGAGCTGGCCCACGCCCGTCAGGCACTGCGCCAGGCGAAGAACGGCAAGCCCGCCGGCCCGGCCCCGGAGGGCGTGGGCGAGCCGTCCCCGACCGCACGCCGGCGGTCCGCGGAAGACCTCGCTGCGGTCCGCACCTGGGCCCGGGCGGCCGGCTACCAGGTCGCCGACCGCGGGCGGCCCGCCCAGGCCGTACTGAAGGCGTACGACGCCCACCAGAAGAACGGGGGAGGCCGACTGATGGACACCACCTGGCGGTCGACGGCTACGTCGACGCCGTCCCCGCCCCCGGAGCCCGCCCCGGCACAGCCCGCTTCGACCTGGTCCTCTCCCCCGCCGACGGGCAGGAACCCGACAGGCTCTCGCCTGCACCACCGGCGACCCGGCTCTCACCTAAACGCTGTTGAGCGAGGTACAGACCGGCGACCTGCTGCATGTGACCGGCACCGTGGTACAGCCCGACGAGCCAGGCGGCTCCGCGCGGCTGTCCGTGATGGCTCTTCAGGCCCTGGAAGCCGCAGCGGTGGCGGTACTGCACGAGCTGGTCCTGGACCACTAGGTGTATTGATCACGAGCGTTGTGAACAGCCCGCTTGGCTTGATCATGGCGAAGACCTCCGGTGTGGTGGAGGTGTCTAAGCTGCACCACACAACGGAGGTCTTCGTGTCCCACCGTAATGCCCGGCTGACCGTCTTCGGCAGGAGGCTGCTGGTCGACCGGGTCCGCTCCGGCCGGCCCGTGGCCCACGTCGCCGCGGAGATGGGCATCTCGCGGCCGACGGCCCACAAGTGGATGCGCCGGTGGCGGACGCAAGGCGACGCGGGCCTGCACGACCGCCCCAGCCGGCCGCACACCACCCCGCACCGCATCCCGCCGGAGCTCGAAGCGGCGGTGTGCCGGCTGCACAGCGAGCGCAAGCTGGGACCGGCCCGCATCGGACCGGTTCCCGGCCTGCCCGCCTCGACCGTGCACCGCATCCTGCTCCGGCACGGCCTGAACCGCCTGGCCCGGCTGGACCGGCCCACCGGCCTGCCTGCCCGCCGCTACGAACGCGACCGGCCGGGCGAACTGGTCCACGTCGACATCAAGAAGCTCGGCAACATCCCCGACGGCGGCGGCTGGCGGATGCTGGACCGCCCCACCGGCGACCGCAACCGGCAGGCCACCACCGACCAGCGCAAGAGCAGCAAGCCAGTGATCGGCTACAGCTACATCCACTCCGCCGTCGACGACCACTCCCGCCTGGCCTACAGCGAAGTCCTGCCAGATGAGCGCCAGCACACCGCGATCGCCTTCTGGCAACGGGCCCACGCCTTCTTCACGGCCCACGGCATCACCGTCGAACGGGTCCTGACCGACAACGGCTCCTGCTACAAAGCCAAGCTGTTCACCCAGATCCTGGCCGGGGCCGGCATCACCCACAAGCGCATCCGCCCCTACCGGCCGCAGACCAACGGCAAGGTCGAACGCTTCCACCGCACCCTGCTCGATGAGTGGGCCTACCTGCATCCCTACGCCAGCACCGACGAGCGCACCACGGCCCTGGCAGACTTCCTGCACACCTACAACCACCACCGCTGCCACACCGCACTCCAAGGCCAGCCACCCATCAGCCGCGTGAACAACGCTACGGGTCAGTACACGCCGGGGCCTCCCAGCGTTGGCTTCGTACATATGCCGGTCAGACCTGTGACGCGGCGAGCGGTTCCAGCGCGCGTTACTTGAGCTGGGTGTCTGCGGCGTTGCCGGAGTCGAAGGGCGGATCGGGGGCATATTCGACGGCGAGCCGGATCGCTCGCGCTGCGTCCTCTCCCGCGATCAGGTAAGTGAGGTAGAGGGCCATGTCCACGCCAGCCGACACACCGGCCGTGGTGATGATCACTGTCGGATGGCGCTCGGCCAGTTGGTTGTCCCCTCCCCAATGGGCCGTTACCCTGCGGTGTTTCAGCAGGCCGGCGGCCGCCAGCACATAGGCCCCGGTGCACTCCGCTGCTACCCGCCGGCTGCATCCGGCCAGCCTGCGCAGACGCTCCAGCAGCAGCTCGTCGGCCGCCGCGTCCTCACAGCCGACGTCGCCCACGACGATCAGCGTGTCCAGAAGACCGGTCACCGCCCCAGTGCACGCTGCGCCCCAGGGCGATCCCGGACGAGGTGTGGACAGCCCAGCGGCCGAGCGTTCCCAGCTCGATGGAGTAGGGCGGCGCCGCGCCGTAGCGGTTGGCGATGTCCAAAGCACCGCTCGGGCAGGCGATGTCGAGAATCTGCGCACCGTCGTATCCGACGATCACAACGCGCCGCTGATCAGTCATAGCCCCGATAGCAGCACATCCGCTGGCTCCGTCCGGGCGGATGCCCGTTCCGCGCAGTGCGCGGGCGATCTTTTGGGAGGGTTCTTGCGATCGGTACCGTTCAGGTACGTAAGTGTTCAGGGCCAAGCACGAGACTGCCAACGGCCTCTGCTGGCGTCTGGCCGTGCTGCTACGGCCTCGCCGGAAACCTCACCACTCTCGGCGCCGTCCACACGTGCCGTCTTCACGACCAACGGCGCTCCCCACTCCCCCAGAGTGCGGGTGACGGGAGCGGGGAACGGCCGATGCCAGGCACCAGCCGCACCGCACCCGCACCCCGCCTCCCTGTCTGGTGCGCCTTCGCTGCCTGCGTCTGCGGTTCGGCCCCGGGTCCTGTACCGCGGGGGCTTTATGGTGTCGGGTGCGTCGGCGGGCCTATGCCCGGCTCGCCGTCTGCGCGGCGTTGTAGACGGCCTGCTCCTCGGTACCGAAATGGGTGGAACTCATGTTGGGGCCCTGTACCCAGCCGAGGATGCCGATGATCTGGGCCGGATCGTCGTAGCGGGAGAAGACCCCGACCTGAAGGCCCGCGCCGGTGGCGGGGTCGAAGTTCTGCAGCAGAGCGCCGCCGCTGCAGCCGGGCGACTGGGCGCCGGCCATCACGTCGTTGTAGTAGACGGGGTCGTTGCGGGTGGTGCCCTGGGTGACCATGAGGCTGCGGCCGTCGAAGGTTCGCTGGAGTGGGGTGGGGACGTTGCCGGGGCGGTAGTAGTTGCGTTCGTTGATGGTCGGGTAGCCGAAGATGTGGTGGGTCTGGTTCTGCGGCTGGTTGAAGCCGACGTCTTGGCCTCCGGTGACCTCGCCGATCGGGCGCGGGTCGTCGGGGCTGGCGACCAGGACCGCGGCCATGTCTCTTCCCAGCAGCCAGTCGGCGCTCTGGCTCCAGGTGTTGGTGATCCATTGGCGGGTCACTCCCCAGATGCCGTAGGGGGCGATGTCCTTGCCGGGCAGTTGGGTGCTGGCGGGGTCGCGGGGCAGGTTCGCTCCGTTGAATCCCGGTACGAAGACCATGTTGGTGGCGACGACGTTGCCGAAGCCCACGTTGAGCGGGGTGTGGATGCGCAGGCAGTGGGCGGCGGTCAGCACGACGCTGCGGTTGGCGCTGCTGACGACGTTGCCGGAGCACGAGGACGTCGAGACGGCGCCGGTCTCCACGTCCGTGTACTCCATGAAGATTTTCCCGGCGGTGCGGGAGACCAGTCCGTGCTTGCGCGGCCACGGCTTGCTGAGGTCGTCCCAGCCTCCCGGCGGCGCAGTGGCGTCCTGGTCCTCGTTGTTGAGGCCGGCGTCGGCCATCCTTCCGAGGGTCCAGTACTCCACCTCGGCCCTGAGCCTCTTTTCGTAGTCGGCGCCGGCCGGGACCAGCGGGCTGAGTTCAAAGGCGGGAACTGCGGCCGCGCGTGCCGCAGGCACCGCCGTGGTGAGCAGTGTGGCCACCAGTGCGAGCAGGCAGAGTGCGGCAGTGACCACGCGTTTGGACGGCATGGTGATGAGCAAGGCTCTTCCCTCCTGGGGCGGTTCGAGGAGACGGGTCCGGTGGGTGACCTGAGCGGCTTTTCTTGTCCCGGTGGTGCGGGGCGCGCCGGGGCGGGCCTCACGGATTGGCGGTCACCTCGAATCCCGCACCGAAGACGCCGGCCGGTGCCGCGCGGTCGCGGGCGCGCAGGTCGGCGAGGATATTGGCCGAGCTGGTGTACTCGAACGGCGGCAGGGACAGGGTTATGGCCTTGGTGATCCCGGCCCAGGGGCCGGAGGCCTGGAAGTTGTTGTCCTGGGAGGGAAGCTCGGTTCCCGGCACGTGCCAGATGGCCGGGCCGCCGGAGTCACCGGTCAGGTTCGCGGCCGCAGACCGGTAGATGCCGCCTGTGTTGTCCATGATGGTTCCGAACCACACGCCCGTCTGGCCCGAGACGATGAGCTCGTTGTCGCCGGTGGCGAGCAGCCGCTCGGTGTCGAGTGCGGGGTGCGGGGCGTTCGGGCTGGGGGTCCCGCCGGGGACCTTCATCTCGCCGGTCTGCTTGAGGTAGGGGCCCTGCGAGGAGAGCGTCGCCTGCGGAACCAGCTCGATGACCATGTAGTCCTTGGTCATGTGTCCGGTGCCCGAGCCTTCGGGGTCCTTGAAGTAGCGGACATACCCGATCGGGCCGAACTCGGTGTCCGCCCGGTCGTACACGGGCGCGACGTCCTCGGGGATTTCGCGGTCCGCGTACGTGCCGTCGGGGTCCTTGAGGCAGTGTCCCGCCGAGATGGCGATGTGGTGGCCGTACTTGTCCGTGCCCACGGCGCCGATGGTGCAGAAGGCGAACGGCAGCGACGGGCTGAAGAGGATCTGCATGCCGTTGTGGACGCGTTTGCCCGCCTCGGCCCGGGCGGCGCCGACCGCCACGGTCCAGATGATGGTGAGGCTCAGCAGCAGAATGCCCAGTCGTCTGATCATGTGCGCGATCCTGTCTGTCGGGAGCGGAAGGTCAGGCGGATGCCGCGAAGGCCGCTTCGAGCCGCGGTACGAAGTCCACTAGGTCCTGCGCCCAGCAGCCGCTGGTGTGGCCGCCGTCGCATGCGGTGCCCCAGCCGGACCCGTCGCCGTAGTCCACGTAGTGCGCGGGGTAACCGAGGGAGCCCAGACGCTCCTTGGCGTGCTGGGACGCCGACTGCACCCAAAATTCCGGCTCGGTGGCACTGCCCTTGCCGTTGCCGGTGTAGATCGATATGCCCATTCCGGCCCGGGCCAGGACGTCCATGTGGGAGACCGGGTCCGCCTCGTTCCAGCGCCAGTCGGCGCCCAGGATCGGGTACGGCGTGCCGAAGACGGCGTCGCTGGAGACCGGGGGCCCGAAGTCGAGGCTGCAGGTGGGGTTGGAACTGCCGCACAGCGGGGCGCCGACATTGGTGAGCGTGGCGACGACGGCCGCGCGCATGACGGCGTGGTTCATCGAGAGTTCGTTGGCGCCGGAGAGCGTGGCGACCTGACTGAACAGATCGGGGTGCCGCTGGGCGTAGTGCAGGGAGCCGAAGCCTCCCATCGAGAGACCGGCGACGGCCCGCCCCTGCTTGTGGGCGTTGGTGCGCAGGTTGGCGTCGATGAACGGGATGACCTGGCTGATGTGGAAGCTCTCCCAGTTCTGCGCACCGGCCACGGTGCCCTGGTCGAGCCAGTTGGTGTACCAGCCCCGGCGGCCGCCGTCCGGAATGACCGTGATCATTGACTGCGCCACGGTGAGAGCGGGGTAGGCCACGTTCGGGTTGCCCGGGTCGTCGGACGCGCCGTGCAGGAAGTACAGCACCGGATAGCGCTTTTCGGGGTGGTCGGCGTAGTCGGCGGGCAGCAGGACCCGGATACGGTGCTCACCGGCGACCTCGGGTGTGGTCACGGTGACGACGAAGTTGGTGGCGGAGCCGGTGGCGCCGCCGACCTGGGTCAGGCCGAAGCCGTCGCTCATCTCCGGCGGCTTCGGGCCCGCTGCCTCAGCTCGGGGAAAAGGGGCGCCCAGCAGTAACAGGGCTGCGGCGGCGACGACTGCTGCCTTCACGCGCAGGAGCCGGGCGGGCAGGGCTGATCTCATCAGATGTCCTTGGGTGGGCTGGAGGCCAGGTGTCCTCGGGATGGGTGGAGGCCATGGGACGGGTGGTTCAGCCAGTCACCGGGAATCACACCGCAACACCCCGCGTGGCGCTATAGGCCCAGGTGGCGCAGTTGGGCCACTGGCGCGAGTGCGCTACGCACGCAGTACGCTCCAGGAGCCGGACGGACCGGCTTCGGTACGGCGAGGGGGAAGTCGTGCACGATGTGCTGGACCCGGACTCCGACCGGGGACGGGTCTACCGGCTTTTGGTCAGCCACCCGCACGAATCCGCCGCACGGCTGGCGGCCCGGGCCGGCCTGAGCGAGACCGACGTCCGTACGGTGCTCGAGGAACTCGCCGACGAAAACGTCGTCGTCACGACGGCCTCCGAGGCCGCAGATGCCTCCTGGGAAGCGGCACCGCCCACGCAGGTCGTTGAGGCGCTGCTGCAGCGCGATGACGCCCTGCGCACGGCACTGCGCCAGACCGGTACCGAGCTGGAACGGCTCTACCGTTCCGCCAGGAGGGACGCGGGCCACTACAGCGCGCTGGAGGTCGTCGAGGGCCCCGCACGCATGCTGGCGGTCAGCCGGCAGCTCCAGAAGGCGGCGCGCCAGCAGATCCGGGTCATCGACGTACCGCCGTACTCCGGCACGGCCGACCACTACCTCACGCAGGAAACGCTGCAGCGTGAGCGGATGGCCGCCGGGGTCGTCTACCGCGCCATCTACCACGGCTCCGCGTTTGACGACCCCATCGCGTGGCCCAACATGGCCCGCATGATCGAGGCGGGGGAACAGGCGCGGACCCTGGACGATCCGCCCATGAAGCTGGCCATCTGCGACAGTGATCTGGCGGTGGTCACCCTGGCCGCCGACGACCACAGCGGGGTCATGTCCCTCCTGATCCGTCCGTCCAGCCTGTTCCAGGCGCTGTCTAACGTCTTCGAATCCCTGTGGAGACTCGCCGTTCCGGTCTCGGCAGCGGGGATCGGTACGCAGATCGACGCCCGGGACCGTCAGATCCTCACGCTCATGGCCAGCGGTGCCACCGACGACGCGATCGCCAGGCATCTGGGGGTAGGGCGCCGTACCGTCGTACGGCGTGTCTCCTCGCTCCTGAACAGGCTGGGCGCCACCACCCGTTTTCAGGCAGGGGTCCAGGCGGCGCGGCGCGGCTGGCTCTGAAGGGGCTGCTACCGCTACGACGGTGTAGACACCCTGGTGGGCGGCCCGATCGTGCGAGGGGCGCCGACGGAGCTGTCGGCGAGAGTGTCACCGGAGGTTCGGATGCCTGGTGTTGCGCGCGGTGCCACGCGTGTCAGATGGGCCTTCCTGGCTCTCGCGATATGCGTGGTCACAGCAATGGTGAGCCTCCTCTGGGTCCGCTCCGCATTGACTCTTTGGGTGCTGCTCGGCATCTCACTCGTCTCTCTACAGCAGATCGTCCTGGGGATGCGGGAGATCAGAAGAGGCAATCGGTCTGGCTGAGCCGTCTCTTCTCGTGTCCGGACTCGGGATCGTCAACTCCGCGCGGTCAGGGATGCAGCTGTTCGCCGACCGCTCGCTGGGCGGCGTCCACTGAAGGACGGCCTCCCGTGGCCTCCTTCCGGCCGTCGTTGCAGGGCAGGCTGCCGCCTGTGCGCTGCGTTGCCCGTGTCCGCTTCGCGAAGGTGCTGGACGAGACGGTGTCACGGTCGGCTGGAACTGGGCCGCCTGCGAGATGAGTTCGGGGGAACAGAGCGAAGGGATACGGGCGTGCACCGTGGGGCGCTGCCGCGCCCTGCTGAGCGTCGCTTGGTGTTCCCCGAGCGCGGCAGCGGCCGTAGGGAGGCGGGTTGGTCAGCAGTCGCCGCTCACGCCCACCGCGCGCATTCCGCGCCCGCCCGTACGGGGCAGGTCCAGGACGAATGCCTGGCCCGCCGGGGTACTGCGTCACGCCGATGACGGCGGCCTCCAGGGTGTGACGCCTCCTCCACTTGAGCCATCCGGAGGCCGTACGGCCCGCAGCGTAGGGCTTGTCCGGCTTGGACACCACACCTTGTGCACATTCGGTCACTGACCATATACCTAGCGGGATGCGCCCCTACCGAAAGTGCTGCGAACCGGCGACTGGGACGCCGCTGGCCGCGCAACCGCTCCACTCAACTGCTCAGGTCGCCGTTGCTCCACCCACCCACGTCACCTACAGCGCACCGAAGCCTGCCCCAGCCACAAACGGCACCTCCGGCAATGCGGACCGCCGCCCGAACGGCACCTACCCCGGCCACCTCTGCGGCATCGCCAGTAGCGGGCCCGGCCAGGCCGGTCCGGGACCAAAGTCCCGACTATCACGCCAATCACTTGGGCCTCATCGATAGGCGACCCAGCCATCCGGCCCGCAGGCTCTGGGACCAGAGCCCCGATTCTCCGGGTAATCACCTGTTCAACCTTCCAGGCGCCTTGCCGCATATGCCAGGCTCAAGATCACCCGCCCCTGGCATATGCCACTACTAGGCGTCAAGGGCTTGCGCATCTGCCTACGAAGGGTCTTCATGAACCACCGCCAGCGCATAGCCAGCACCATCGCCGCCACCATCAGCGCGGCCGCACTCACCCTCGGAGCCGCCCCCGCCGTCTTCGCCAGCCACACCCCCTCCCCGGCCGAGCGGACCGCGGCCGTGGTCGAGAAGGCCACCGGCACCACCGACATCGCCCCGGCCCCGGCCCCGGGCACCGCGATCCCCCAGCGTTCCACCGGGGACGCCAAGGCCACCACCGCGACGGGTGACGCCGTATCCATCGCCCTTCCCGGCACCAAGGACGTCACCGGCGCCAAGGCCGGCAAGAACACCACCGTCTACCCCGGCACGGCCAAGGCCACCGACCTCGCCGTCCAGCCCACCACCGACGGCGGCATCCGCGCCCTGGCCGTCCTCAAGGACGCCACCGCCCCGCGCGAACAGCGTTACGACATCGGCCTGCCCGCCGGTGCCCGCCTGGTCAAGCTCGGCAACGGCGCGGTCGCCGCCATCGCCAAGAACGGCAGCTTCCTCGGCGGTTTCGCCACCCCCTGGGCCAAGGACGCCAACGGCAACCCCGTACCCACCAGCTACCGCGTCGACGGCAACACCCTCGTCCAAACGGTACGGACCACGAGCTCCACGGCATTTCCCGTCGTCGCCGACCCCAAGTGGCTGGACGATGCGGCCAAGGGAGTCACCGCCGGAATGATCGGCGGATGTGCGGCTGGTGCCCTCGCCGGAGGAGCCGGATGCCTCCCCGGAGCTGTCGCATCAGGCGTGGCCGGGGGCGTCGCCGGAGCGATCAGCGGCCTTTTCAGCTGACAGCCGACGCCGTCTTCCTTCGATCCCGTACCACATGACCTGTGAGGAGCACCGAAATGACAGACGACTTGGCGAGCCGTTACTCCGGCGTTGAGCGGACCGTCTCGCTCGCGGTGTTGAGCGGGCTGGGGGTGGTCCTTGGCATGCGTGTGGGCGACCAGTCCTTCGCGGCCAGCATCCTGTGGGGGCTGGCCGGAGGGATCGCCACGGCACCGGTACTCATGGGCGCCACCCGAGTCGCCCGATACGTGGCCAAGCGGCGATCCACACGCTGACACCATCGAGACCGGGCCACACCTCACACCAGCCAAGGCGGATGCCAGGAGCGGACCGGTCTCGATTGACGCGCCGGCGCGAACCTTTGCCCATCTCCTGAAGGGCCGAGCGATCGCCTTCGTAGCGTCGAACGGTCAACTGGTCAGTGCCAAACCCTGGCTACAACACACCTTCAACGCCGCCCAGCGCGCCCACCCAGCCCATCGCCTCGCCGAGGTCGGTGGTCGCCGGAACCGGGCGGATCTGCGGCGGGCCGCCTTCCAGCAGTTCCAGCAACTTCCCGCGGCGCTCCCCGTACCGGCTCGGAGGGCAGTCCGTACGCTTACCGCGCGCTCACAACAGCACAGGCGACCGCTGGGGGTCCCGGACGGCGACAGGGCCCCGGGCTATGGCCCGCCCGGGGCCCTGCAGACGCGGCTTGCCGCCCTCAGCTGCCCAGTTCCTTGCGGTCACCGCCGCCGCTGATGGCGATCTTGCGCGGCTTGGCCTGCTCGGTGACCGGGACCCGCAGCTTCAGCACGCCCGCCTCGTAGGAGGCTTCGATCTTCCCGGTGTCGAGGGTCTCACCGAGGAACAGCTGCCGGCTGAACGTCCCCACGGGCCGCTCGGTGATCACCGTCTCGGTGTTCTCGCCGTACGTCGGCTTGCGTTCGGCTTTCACGGTCAGGACGTTTCGCTCGACGTCGAGATCGATGGACTCCGGGTCCACACCCGGCAGGTCCAGCTCCACGAAGAAGCCGTCTCCCTCGCGCCAGGCATCCAGCGGCATGCCGGCCGGGCGCGCGGCCGTGCCCCAGACCCGCTCGGCGAGCCGGTCGAGATCGCGGAAGGGATCCGTACGCATCAGCATGTCTCGTCCCTCCTTCAACATCGTCCCGCATAGCGCGTTCTACTTCTTACATAGCCCGCCAGAGGAAAGTTGACAATGCTTGACTCAGCCTTGCGTCGCTCTGGTGGCCTGTCACAGCCAGGCCGCATCGCCTTCGGGGTCCGGTGTCGAAACCGCCAGACGGGCGTAGGGGGCGTCGGGGCCGGGGGCCGATCCCACGAGCACCGGCCCTTGCGTGCGTAGGGCGACAAAGTCCCGGCCGTGGACGTGCTCCAGCTCGCCCACACACCAGCGTCCCGGGCGGAAGCGGTAACCACGCCCGGGGCGCGGGCGCACCGCCCGCCACCAGTGCGGTTCCACGCGGATCTCGCCCACCGAAGCCAGCGGCAGGCGCACGGTGGCGCGCCGCGCCGCGAGCCCCCACCGCCAGGGCAGGCGCACCACCAGATCGCCGTCCTTGACGTACAGCCGTGTCACGTTGCTCACCCGCCTTCCGAACTTTCCCTCGGCGCACCGCAGGCGGCGGCCCGGGGTGCGCCGTGACGGGACGTACGAGGGCCGGACTCGTCAGTGGGCCACGCGGGCCCCGGAGGCGGGCCGCCTCCACGACCGGTTCGCGCGCCCGGTGTGCGCACGGTGCTCACGCCAGGCCGAGGCCAGCCGCACACCGCCCGCGACCAACGCGTAGACCCCTAGCACCAGTGAGAGGGCCTCCGCGCCGGCATCCGGGCGCAGCCACAGCAGCACACCCGCCACCACCGACACCACGGCGGAGGCGAGCCACAGCCACGCGTGCCGCACCTCCCGCCGCATCCGGAGGGCGGCCCACAGTTCGAGGCAGCCCGTGACAACAGCCCAGGCACCTGCCGTGACCACCAGCGCCAATGCCGTCAGGCCCGGCCACAGGGAAGTCACCATCGCGGCCACCACACTCAGCGCACCGGCTGCCGCGCAAGCCAGGGCGGACCAGCGCTCACCGCGATTCCGCCAGGCCGCCCCCAGGAATATCACCCCGTCCACCAGCGCGTACGCGCCGAATGCCAAGGCCAGGGCCAGCGCCGTCAGCTGCGGCCAGAGCAGCGCCAGCACACCGAACATGACCGCAGCGGCCCCGCGGGCCCCCAGCAGCCAGACAGTCTTCGTTCTTTCCGCCACCAACGGCCTCCCTTCCAACTCCCTGCGTCGGCAGCCCCGAACCCGCCTCCGGAGAGGCGCGGCACCTGCTCTCGGAGAGGCACGGCCGTCGATGCGACCGAGTGTTCACGGTCCGTCATACAAAGTTGAGTCGGCTGTTGTCAGCTTGCTCCAGGCTTGTCAAGAGACTTGCGGTGAGTTCATAGATACGTGGCTGGGCAAGTGGCTCAGGCGGCAAGCTCCGCCACCTGCGACGGCTGTGACGTCTCAAGCGAAAGGAGAACAGGGAATGCTTGCGCGCAACGGCGCCCCGGACGGTCTCGACCGGCTGGTGCACCAGCTCGCACACAGCGCCACGGCCTCGGCGGGCACCGTCATCCCGGCGGATGTCTGGCGCGACGACGACGCGCTCTACCTACAGTTCGACCTGTCGGGCATGGACCGCTCCAGCATCGAACTGACCGCGGAGGGCAACACCCTGACCCTCCGTGCGGAGCGCCCCTCGCCGGTCCCGGCCGACGCCCGGGCCGTACTCACCGAGCGTCCCACCGGACAGTTCACCCGGCGCCTGCCCCTGTCCGACGCCCTGGACACCGCAGCCGCCGAAGCGGCCTACGACAACGGCGTGCTCACCTTGCGCATCCGCTGGCCGCACACGCCAAACCACGCAAGGTCACCGTCTCCGGCGGCACGCCCAAGCAGCTCACGGCCTGAGAAGCCGCCCATCCCGCCCCACCGAAGGAGGTTGAACCGTGAGCGCCCTGCTGTGGCTGCTCACCCCGCTGACCACCGGCATCGCCGCCAGTGCCTGGGCCTGGAACGCCGCACGCAGCAACCCCGGCCCGCCCGACCGCGACACCTTCGAGGACCTCGACCACCACCAGCGGCTGCGGACCGCCCTCGGCAACCACTGACCACCGCCGCCGCCACCGTCCCTGCCCGACCATGCCGCCACAACCTCGAACAGCGGCTGACCTCGATGGGCGATTCGCCCACAACGCAACAAGCATGCCGGTCCGACCGTCCCCGCTGGACAGGTCGGGCCGGTTTTCGCAGAGTCGAAAGGTCCAGGGCCGCACTGCGAGCCGACCTGCGTCCGATGGTGGGCTTCGACTGCTCGGACGGGAAGTTCCGCCGGAGACCCGCCGACGGGCAGTGCGGTCTCCAGATCCTCGAACTCACCGAAGGGGCCCAGTGAAGAGGCCCAGATTTCGAGGACGTCACCTGGGCCGCGGCCAGGAGAATCGGCGTCCGCACGACGACAGCAGGTCTGGCCTGGACAGCCTCGGCGACGGCGGCGGGATCGACGCCGGGCAGGTCGAAGTGGACGACCAGGCTGCCGTCGTCCCGGTGCGCGTCGAGCGGCATGGCGGCCGGTCCGGCGGTGGTGCCGAGTACCTGCCGGCGAGCCGGTCGAAGCCCTGGAAGGCTTCCGCGCGAAGGAGGAGCATCGTCGCACGCCTTTCGCCCGGCCGGTTCCGTCCGTCCGGGCCCGGGAGCCCGGTGCGCCTTCTCCTTGCGTCTGCTTCACAGGGCGCAGCCTTGACAAGGGTCCGCTCAAGTTTTATCTCTATCGGTGGGCAAGTCTGTCCGGACTCGCAGCTCGCGGCTGGTGAGGAGGCGACGTGACGTGCGGGATCAGCACCGGACGACGGATGTGTACGCGGTCCTCGGAGTGCGCCCCTCGGCGACGGCCGAGATGATCACCTCCGCTTTCCGCGCCCGCGTGCGGGAACTGCGTCCCGACACACGTGTCGACGCCGACACGGCGGAGCGGTACGGCCGACTGCGCGCCGCCTACGACACCCTCCGCGACCCCAGGCTGCGCGCCGCCTACGACCGCGAGCACACCGTGCCCACCCCGGCCCCGGCCCGCTCGGTGCACCGGGTCGTGGCAGTCCGGGTGGACGGTGGTGTGCCGCCCGAGCCGCCGCTGCGAGTGGGACCGGTCCGGTGGGAGCGGAGAGCCTGAAGCGGACGTCGTCCGGATCCGCGAGCCCGGCAGTTTCCGGCAACCGTGAGGAGGAGAACAAGATGGCGCGCTCGGTCGGCATCGACCTCGGCACCACCAACTCGGTCGTCTCGGTCCTCGAAGGTGGCGAGCCCACCGTGATCACCAACACGGAAGGGGCTCGGACGACACCGTCGGTCGTGGCCTTCGCCAAGAGCGGTGACGTGCTGGTGGGCGAGGTCGCGAAACGGCAGGCCGTCACGAACGTCGAGCGCACCGCGCGCTCCGTGAAGCGGCACATGGGGGACCACGGCTGGCGGTTCCCGGACAGCGGCGACATCGACGGCCGGCGGTACACCGCGCAGGAGCTTTCCGCGCGCGTCCTGCAGAAGCTGAAGCGGGACGCGGAGACGTACCTGGGCGAGGACGTCACCGACGCCGTCATCACCGTCCCCGCCTACTTCGACGACACCCAGCGGCAGGCCACCAAGGAGGCCGGTGAGATCGCCGGCCTGAACGTGCTGCGGATCATCAACGAGCCGACGGCGGCGGCGCTGGCGTACGGGCTGGACAAGGAGAGCGATCAGACGGTGCTGGTCTTCGACCTCGGCGGCGGCACCTTCGACGTCTCGCTCCTCGAAATGGGCGAGGGCGTCATCGAGGTGAAGGCCACCAACGGTGACACCCGCCTGGGCGGCGACGACTGGGACCAGCGGATCGTCGACCACCTCGTCAAGCAGTTCAAGAACGGGTACGGCGTCGACCTGTCCAAGGACAAGATGGCCGTACAACGGCTGCGCGAGGCCGCGGAGAAGGCGAAGATCGAGCTGTCCTCGTCCACCGAGACGACGATCAACCTGCCCTACATCACCGCGTCCACCGAGGGCCCGCTGCACCTGGACGAGAAGCTCACCCGCGCGCAGTTCCAGCAGTTGACGGCCGATCTGCTGGAACGCTGCAAGGGGCCCTTCCACAATGCGGTCAAGGACGCGGGGATCAAGATCTCCGACATCAACCACGTGATCCTGGTCGGCGGTTCGACGCGGATGCCGGCCGTCACGGACCTGGTGAAGGAACTCACTGGCAAGGACCCGCACAAGGGCGTCAACCCGGACGAGGTCGTGGCCGTCGGCGCGTCGCTGCAGGCCGGCGTCCTCAGGGGTGAGGTCAAGGACGTCCTCCTGCTGGACGTCACCCCGCTGTCCCTCGGTATCGAGACCAAGGGCGGCATCATGACCAAGCTCATCGAGCGGAACAC
>NZ_LGCW01000043.1:0-19883 GCF_001279365.1 Streptomyces sp. NRRL F-5755
GGGTGGGGGTGTGCGTGGTTGCATGGCGGTATGGGTGATCAGCGCGGAGAGATCCGGCAGCGCCGGGTGTACGAGAAGCCGGAGGCGGCGGACGGTACGCGGGTGCTCGTCGACCGGCTGTGGCCCCGGGGGGTGGCGAAGGAGGCCGCTCACCTGGACGAGTGGTGCAAGGACGTGGCGCCTTCCAAGGAGCTGCGTACCTGGTACGGGCACCGGGCCGAGCGGTATGCCGAATTCGCCGAGCGGTACCGGCACGAGCTGGCCGTATCGCCGGCCCGGGAGGCGCTGGGGCGGCTGCGGGAGTATGCGGCGGCCGGGCCGCTGACCCTGCTGACCGCGACCAAGAGTGTTGAGGAGAGCCATCTGACGGTGTTGGTCGAGGTGCTGGAGGGGGAGTAGGGGGAGCGAGGGCGGGGTCGGGGGCGGCGTTCGGGTGAAGTGCGTTGACGAATCATGCGGTGGAGTGCATAGTTATGCCTATCAGTGAATGCACCGCCGTAAGGAGAACCCCGTGACCGAGCGCGTCGTACTCGCCTACTCGGGCGGTCTGGACACCTCCGTCGCCATCGGCTGGATCGCCGAGGAGACGGGCGCCGAGGTCATCGCCGTGGCTGTGGATGTCGGCCAGGGCGGTGAGGACCTGGATGTCATCCGTAAGCGCGCGCTCGCCTGCGGTGCGGTCGAGGCCGAGGTCGCGGACGCCAAGGACGAGTTCGCCGATGAGTACTGCCTGCCGGCGATCAAGGCGAACGCCTTGTACATGGACCGGTACCCGCTGGTCTCCGCGCTGTCGCGGCCCACGATCGTCAAGCACCTGGTCGCCGCCGCCCGGAAGCACGGCGCCACCACCGTCGCGCACGGCTGCACCGGCAAGGGGAACGATCAGGTGCGGTTCGAGGCGGGGATCTCCTCGCTGGCGCCTGATCTGCGGTGCATCGCTCCGGTCCGGGACTACGCGATGACCCGGGACAAGGCGATCGCGTTCTGCGAGAGCAAGAACCTGCCGATCGCGACGACCAAGAAGTCGCCGTACTCGATCGACCAGAACGTCTTCGGGCGGGCCGTGGAGACCGGCTTCCTGGAGGACATCTGGAACGCGCCGATCGAGGACGTGTACGACTACACGGCCGATCCGTCGGTGCCGCGCGAGGCCGACGAGGTGGTCATCACGTTCGAGGCCGGCGTGCCGGTTGCCGTCGACGGCCGGCCCGTGTCGGTACTCCAAGCCATTCAGCAGCTCAACGAGCGGGCCGGTGCGCAGGGCGTCGGGCGGATCGACATGGTCGAGGACCGGCTGGTCGGCATCAAGTCCCGCGAGATCTACGAGGCACCCGGCGCCATCGCGCTGATCACCGCCCACCAGGAGCTGGAGAACGTCACCGTCGAGCGCGAGCTGGCCCGCTACAAGCGGCAGGTCGAGCAGCGGTGGGGCGAGCTGGTCTACGACGGTCTGTGGTTCTCGCCGCTGAAGCGGGCGCTGGACGGGTTCATCGAGGAGGCGAACCGGGCGGTGTCCGGCGACATCCGGATGACGCTGCACGGCGGGCGCGCGGTGGTCACCGGGCGGCGGTCCGGGCAGTCGCTGTACGACTTCAACCTCGCGACCTACGACACGGGCGACACCTTCGACCAGTCGCTCTCCAAGGGCTTCATCGAGATCTTCGGGATGTCCTCGAAGATCGCCGCCAAGCGGGACCTGGCGTAGGGCCGGGCCCGTCCGACACTCCGTCCCCGGGGCCGGTCCGTCCGGCCGCCGGGAGCCGGACCGTACATCTCACCTCACCATCCACGAGGAGCTAGCAAGTGAGCAGCAACAGCGGTGACGTCCGGCTCTGGGGCGGGCGGTTCGCCGACGGGCCCGCCGAGGCCCTGGCGAAGCTGTCCGCGTCCGTGCACTTCGACTGGCGGCTGGCGCCGTACGACATCGCCGGTTCCCGTGCGCACGCCCGCGTCCTGAAGAAGGCGGGGCTGCTCACCGAGGACGAGCTGACGCGGATGCTCGCGGGGCTGGACCGGCTGGAGGCCGATGTGGCCGACGGCAGCTTCACCGGCACCATCGCCGACGAGGACGTGCACACCGCGCTGGAGCGGGGCCTGCTGGAGCGGCTCGGCCCGGACCTCGGGGGCAAGCTGCGGGCCGGGCGGTCCCGTAACGACCAGGTCGCCACGCTCTTCCGGATGTATCTGCGCGACCACGCGCGGATCATCGGCGGGCTGATCGCGGACCTCCAGGAGGCGCTGGTCGGCCTCGCGGAAGCGCACCCGGACGTCGCGATGCCGGGCCGTACGCACCTCCAGCACGCACAGCCGGTGCTGTTCGCGCACCACGTCCTCGCGCACGTCCAGGCGATGTCGCGGAACGCGGAGCGGCTGCGGCAGTGGGACGCGCGGACGGCTGTCTCGCCGTACGGGTCGGGGGCGCTGGCCGGGTCCTCGCTGGGCCTGGACCCGGAGGCGGTCGCCGCCGACCTCGGGTTCGAGGGCGGCAGCGCGGCCAACTCCATCGACGGGACGGCGTCGCGGGACTTCGTCGCCGAGTTCGCCTTCATCACGGCGATGATCGGCGTGGACCTGTCCCGGATCGCCGAGGAGGTCATCCTCTGGAACACGAAGGAGTTCTCCTTCGTGACCCTGCACGACGCCTTCTCCACCGGCTCCTCGATCATGCCGCAGAAGAAGAACCCGGACATCGCCGAGCTGGCTCGCGGCAAGTCCGGCCGGCTGATCGGCAACCTCACCGGCCTGCTGGCGACGCTGAAGGCGCTGCCGCTCGCGTACAACCGGGACCTCCAGGAGGACAAGGAGCCGGTCTTCGACTCCTGTGACCAGCTGGAGATCCTGCTGCCGGCGTTCACCGGGATGATGGCCACGCTGACCGTCAACCGGGAGCGGATGGAAGAGCTGGCCCCGGCCGGTTTCTCGCTCGCCACGGACATCGCCGAGTGGCTGGTGCGGCAGGGCGTGCCGTTCCGGGTCGCGCACGAGGTCGCGGGGGAGTGCGTCAAGGAGTGCGAGCGGCACGGCATCGAGCTGGACGAGCTGAGCGACGAGCAGTTCGCCGCGATCTCGCCGCATCTGACGCCCGAGGTGCGGACGGTGCTGAACGTGCCGGGCGCGCTCGCCTCGCGCAGCGGCCGGGGCGGCACGGCCCCGTCCGCCGTCGCCGTCCAGCTGGCCGAGGTCAGGACGGACCTGGCGACGCAGCGGGCGTGGGCGGACGCCAAGAGCTGATCAGGCGCCTTCGAGCCCCGGCTCCCTCGCGGTGGGCGAGGGGGCCGGGGCTGCTTTTTGCGTGCGCGGGCCCTCCTCATGCGTGAGACTCACATGCCGCTTGTGAGACATTGATGTCTCATTCGGTTATCCTGTGTCTCATGGCCGTAGACCGAGAACACGTACTCAAAGAGGCCGCCGGCCTGCTCACCCGTAAGGCGACCGCCGGGATGGACGAGATCGCGCGGGCCGCGGGGATCAGCCGGGCGACCCTCCACCGGCACTTCGCGGGCCGCGACGCCCTGATCGAAGCGCTGGAGGAACTGGGCATCCGGCAGTTCACCGAGGCGCTGGACGCGGCCCGGCTCGACGAGGACGACGCGGTCACCGCGCTGCGCCGGCTGATCGCCGAGTCCGAGCCGGTCGCCGGCTTCCTCGCCTTCCTCTACACCGAGAACCAGCTCTTCGAGGGCGAGGAGGTCAACGAGGGCTGGGACCGGCTCGACGCCCGTATCCACGCGCTGTTCCGGCGCGGACAGGAGGAGGGCGCCTTCCGTATCGACCTCACGCCCGTCTGGCTCACCGAGGCGCTGTACGGACTGATCGGCGCCGGCGCGTGGGCCGTGCACGAGGGGCGCGTGGCGTCCAAGGACCTCACCCATTCGATCTCCGAGCTGCTGCTCGGCGGCATCCGACGGAGCATGGAGAAATGAGCAAGCCCGCCAACGAGACCGCGGAGCACACCGGCGCCACCGCGGAGCACCAGCCGCGCCCCGGACGCTGGCTCGCGCTCGCCGTCCTGGTCCTCGCCGTCCTGCTGGTCGGCGTGGACGCCACCGTACTGGGCCTGGCCACCCCCTTCCTCAGCGAGGACCTGCGCCCCTCCGGCACGCAGCTGCTGTGGATCGGCGACGTCTACTCGTTCGTCATCGCCGGTCTGCTGGTCTCCATGGGCAGCCTCGGCGACCGCATCGGGCGCAAGAAGCTGCTGCTGACCGGCTCGGTCGTGTTCGGCGCCATGTCGGTGCTCGCCGCGTACGCCGGCAGCCCGGCCATGATGATCGTGGCGCGCGCCCTGCTGGGCGTGGCGGGCGCGACGCTGATGCCCTCCACCCTCGCCCTGATCCGCAACCTCTTCCACGACCCCAGGGAGCGCAGTCTCGCCATCGGCATCTGGGGCGCGATGGCCTCGGCGGGCGCCGCCGTCGGCCCGGTCCTCGGCGGTTTCCTGCTCGGCCACTTCTGGTGGGGCTCGGTCTTCCTGATCAACCTGCCGGTGATGGCGCTGCTGGTGCTCGTCGGTGCCAAGGTGCTGCCGGAGTCGCGCAACCCGGACCCGGGCCCGTGGGACCTGATCAGCGTGGGGCTGTCGCTGGTGGGCATGGTGGCGATCGTGTACGCGGTCAAGGAAGCGGCGGTGCACGGCATACGCTGGGACATCGCGGCGGCCGCCGTCCTCGGGGCGCTCGCGCTCATCACCTTCGTACGCCGTCAGCAGACCCTGGCCTCACCGCTGCTGGACATGCGGCTCTTCAAGAACCGCGGCTTCTCCGGCGCCGTACTGGCCGACCTGCTGACCATCCTGGGCCTGTCCGGACTGGTCTTCTTCCTCTCGCAGTTCCTCCAGATGGTGCAGCTGCGCTCGCCCCTCAACGCGGGCCTGGTGGAACTGCCGGCGGCGGTCGGTGCGGTGGGCGCGGGGCTCGCGGCCGGATACGTCGCGCGGCGGCTGTCCGTACGGCTCGTCGTCGCCGGCGGCCTGGGGGTGGTCGGGCTGGCCCTGGCCGGGTGCATTGGCCTGGGCCAGGACACCAGCACCTTCACGCTCGGCACGATCCTGTTCGTCGTCGGCATCGGCGCGGGCTTCGCGTTCACCGTCACCGCCGACGTGATCCTCTCCAGCGTGCCCAAGGAGCAGGCAGGCGCCGCTTCCGCGGTCTCGGAGACGGCGTACGAACTGGGCGCCGCCCTCGGCATCGCGCTGCTCGGCTCCATCGTCACCGGCATCTACCGGGGCTTCACCACTCCGGCAGGGGTGCCCGAGGCGTCCGCCGACGCGGCGCGGGAGTCGCTGGGCGGGGCCGTCGAGGCGTCCGGCACCCTCCCGGCCGACACCGGATCGAGCCTGCTCACGGCCGCCCAGCACGCGTTCGTCGACGGCCTGGACACGGCCGCCGGGGTGGGTGCCGCGGTGCTGCTCGCCGCCGCCTGTGCCGCGTGGTTCCTGCTGCGCGGCCAGCGGCTGGCGGACAGCCCCGCCGAGGCGGAGCCGGAGCAGGAGGCCGTGCGGGGCTGACCGCGGATGACCTCAAGGACCGGGCGGGGGGCGGTTGTTGTCCCCCGCCCGTTCACGTGCCGGTCGCCTCGTGTGGGCCGGGAGGCTCCCATGGCTCGTTTGACTCTCCAGTCGTTCCCCCGCACTCGGGCACTCTCAGGAGGGTGACGACCTTGGCAGAGCTCGGCAGACGCATGTTCCTCACCGCGGCGGGGGCCCTCGCCACCGTCACCGCGGTCGGCACCCACGCCTTCGCTTCCGGCCACGCGCGCGACGCGCGTACCGCGGACGAGTACGTGGACGTGCAACTGCTCAACATCACCGACCTCCACGGTTACCTCCAGGCGGCGCCGGCCAGCAACTCGGTCATTACCGGCGCAGGTGGCAAGAAGTACACCGTGGGCGGCGTGGCCTACATGGCCGCGCACCTCGAACGGCTGCGGGCGGGCCGTGCCAACTCGCTGTTCTTCGCCCCCGGCGACCTCTTCTCCGGCTGGGAGTTCCCGGCCGAGTCGCTCGCCGACGAGCCGACCATCGAGGCCCTGAACCGGATGGGCATGGACTTCGCGTCGGCCGGCAACCACGAGTTCGACAAGTCGCCCGCCTTCCTCTCGCAGCACATGGTGGACGGCATCTCGTACCCGACGGTCGACTGGGACAACTCCTTCGTCGACTCCGCCGGGCAGCGCTTCCACGGCGCCGACTTCGCCTACTACAGCGCCAACATGGTGTGGGCCAAGGACGGGCGCACGGTACTGCCGCCGTACAACATCGAGTGGGTGGACGCCGGGCGCGGCCGCCGCCTGCCGGTCGGCTTCATCCATCTGACCGTCCTCGGCAGCGAGTTGATGCCCGCCTCCTACCAGCCGGGGCTGCGCACCCTGGACCTGCTGGCCACCGCCAACCGCTGCGCCGCCGAGCTGAAGGCCCGCGGCGTCAACGCGATCGTGCTGAGCATGCACGACGGCGCGGTGGCCGGCGGCGACTTCAACAGCGGCACCAACCCCTCGGGTCCCGCCTACGAACTGGCGCTGCGCTGCTCGCCGGACATCGACGCCATCGTCTGCGGTCACTGGCACACCGCCTTCAACATGATGGTCCCGGACCCCGACGGGGTGCGCCGCCCGTTCGTCGAGGCCGGCTGCCACGGCCAGATCATCAACGAGATCAACCTCCGGCTGGACCCGGCCACCGGCAAGGTGATCCGCGAGCTGACCACGTCCACCAACCACCCCAACACCCGCGACGTGGCCCCGCACCCGGAGCTGGCTGAGGTCGTCAAGTACTGGGCGGGATACGGGACCCGGCGCGCCGCGGTCCCCCTCGGCAAGCAGACCGCCTCCTTCACCCGGACCCGCAACGAGGCGGGCGAGTCCACCATGGGCGACCTGGTGGCCGACTGGGCGCTGTGGGCCGGGCGGCAGCCGCAGGGCCCGATGAACGACGCGAACCTCGACCCGCCGGTCCCCGCCGACCTGGCCGTCATCGCCATCGCGCCGCGCCTCGGGCAGGCCATCATCGCCGGGGACCTGGTGTACGACGCGGCGACGGACGGCACGGTGGCGTTCGGCAAGGCGTGGAACGCGGTCGGCTTCGGCGACCCGATCGTCACCGCGACCGTCACCGGACAGCAGATCCACGACGCGCTGGAGCAGCAGTGGACCACGCCGGCCGGCGGCGGTCTGAAGTACGCGCCGCTGGCGGTCTCCGCCAACGTCCGCTACAGCTTCGACGCGACCGGCCCGGCGGGCAACCGGGTGGACCCGGCCGACGTGCTCATCGACGGCAGGCCGCTGGACGTCTCCCGCTCGTACCGGATCGCGGCACCCTCGTACACGCTGCTCAACCAGGACGGATACCCCGCCTTCACCGGCTTCGCCAAGCCTTTCCGGCACAACCGCGACTTCGAGAGCTTCGTCGCGTACGTCAAGGAGAGGGGGCGGATCGAGCCCGCGCCGCTGAACCGGGTGACGGTCAAGAACGGCGGCGTCACGGGTGCGCGTATCGGTGAGATCCACGCACCGGAGCGGCTGCGGAGCGCGGCCGGGGTCGTGCTGCCCCGCGCCGAGGCCGCGGCGCTGGCCGCCAACCGGCCCACGGCGGAGGGGTTCCGGGTTCCCTGCTGAGCCGTACGGCCTTCCGATACGCCAACGCGCCGGTCCCCGCCCGGAGTTCGGACGGGGACCGGCGCGTCGCGGTTGCGCCGGGTCAGGCCGCGCGGGCCTTGGTGGCGTACATGTCCACGTACTCCTGGCCGGACAGCCGCATCACGTCGCTCATCACCTCGTCGGTGACGGCGCGCAGCACGTAGCGGTCGCGGTCCATGCCCTCGTAGCGCGAGAAGTCCAGCGGCTCACCGAAGCGGCAGGTCACCGGCGCCAGGTGCGGACGGCCCTTGCCGCCGGGCTGCACCTTGTCGGTGCCGATCATCGCGAACGGCACGACGGGCGCGCCGGTCATCAGCGCGAGGCGGGCGATGCCCGTACGGCCGCGGTACAGACGGCCGTCGGGGGAGCGGGTGCCCTCGGGGTAGATGCCGAACGCGTGGCCCTCGTCGAGCACCCGGCGGCCGGTCATCAGCGCCGCGACGCCGCCGTGCCCGCCGTCCCGGTCCACCGGGATCATGCCGGCGGTGGTGAAGAACCAGGCCATCAGGCGGCCCTTGAGGCCCTTGCCCTTGACGTACTCGTCCTTGCCGATGAAGAACACCGGCCGCTTGACGATGAGGGTCAAGAACAGCGAGTCGATGAACGTGACGTGGTTGCCGGCCAGGATCACCGGTCCGCTGCCGGGAATGCGCTCCGCGCCCTCGACCTTCGGGCGGAACAGGACACGCATGACGAATCCGAGAAACGCCTTCAGCAGAATGCGGGACAACGGGCCCTCCGGTCGTGGGTGGTGTGCGGCGGCCGCCGCGGGCGTGCACGGGTATGCAGCCCTGGACGATACTCGTCGGCCGCGCTCGATCGCACATCGGGTTCATGGGACCGATACGCAGAGTTGACGCGGGTTTTCCGGGCGTTTCGGACCACGTCTCCCGTTCGAAAGGTGTACGTGCCTAGGATCGCCCCGACCCATTGACAGGTGCCGGACACCCTCACCGGTGCCCTGGAGCAAGGAGCGCGAACATGCAGGAACGGCAGCTGCCGGGACGCCGGACGGTACTGGGTGCGGCGGCCCTCGGCGCGGGCGCGGCGGTCTGGGGCACAACCGGTACGGCGAGTGCCGCGAGCTCCCGGGGGCGCGGCCACGGCGCGCACGGCGAGCTGCCCGTCCCGCTGATCGTGGGCCACCGCGGCGCCAGCGGCTACCGCCCCGAGCACACCTTCGGCTCCTACCAGCTCGCGCTGGACATGGGCGCGGACGTCATCGAACAGGACGTCGTGCCCACGAAGGACGGCCATCTCGTCTGCCGGCACGAGAACGACATCACGGCCACCACGGACGTCTCGGCGCACCCGGAGTTCGCCGACCGCAGGACGACGAAGACGGTCGACGGGGTCAAGCTCACCGGCTGGTTCACCGAGGACTTCACGCTCGCCGAGCTGAAGACCCTGCGGGCCAAGGAGCGCATTCCGGGCACCCGGCAGCACAACACCCTTTATGACGGCGTGTGGGACGTTCCGACCTTCGAGGAGGTCCTGAAGTGGGCCGACCGCGAGGGCCGCAAGCGGGGCCGCCGCATCTGGCTGCACATCGAGACCAAGCACCCCACCTACTTCCGCAAGCTGGGCCTCGGGCTGGAGGAACGTCTCGCCCGGCTGCTGCGCAAGTACGGGCGGCACCGGAAGAACTCGCCGAACTTCCTGCAGTCCTTCGAGCCCAGCAGCATCCAGCGGCTCGGCAAGCTCGTCGACTGCCCGAAGGTCGTCCTGCTGGGCACCCTCAAGGACCGCCCCTGGGACTTCGAGGTGGCCGGTGACCCGCGTACCACCGCCGACCTGGTCAAGCCCGCGGGCCTGAAGTGGATCGCCGGCTTCGCCGAGGGCATCGGCCCGGACCTGACCGTCATCCTCCCGCGCACCAAGGACGACAAGCTGGGCAAGCCCACCACCGTCGTCCGGGACGCGCACGCCGCCGGGCTGGTCCTGCACCCGTACACCGGGCGCAACGAGAACACCTTCCTGCCCGCGGACTTCCGCCGCGGCACCGACCCGGACGCGTACGGCGACGCGCTGGGCTACTTCAAGAAGTGCCTGGCCACCGGCATCGACGGCCTGTTCTCCGACAACTGCGACACGGCGCTGCTGGCCGCCGCGGAGTTCCGCAAGCACTGACGGCGCCCCGCCCTGAGACACCGCGCACCACCGGCGGGACCGGGCCGGCCCCAGCACCGGGACTTCTCATCTGAGTTGGGAATGTCACAGAGGAGCTTGGAGCCGGTCCGTTCCCGTTGTCAGGAATGCCTGCGCAGAATGCTCATGGCGGAGATTGCCGCCGCCCGAAACCGGGGAGTCCGGGAGGGGCGGCGTCGCTCACGCCACGACGGCGCCGTGCACCACACGGCTCCGTCAGTCAGGGCAACCGGTCCGGGCGCACCCTCACACCCTCTGCACGCCCGGCCGCACCGAACCGAATAAGGGGAGGCATACGCGCATGGGCATGAGCGTGACCATCTCGGCGGCGACCGACCAGGACGCCGAGCAGATCCTCAAACTCCAGTACCTCTGCTACCAGCCGGAGGCCGCGCTGTACGACGACTACTCGATCGAACCGCTCACCCAGACCCTGGATGACCTGCGTGCCGAACTGGGCGACGCCTGCGCGGTGGTGGCCCGGCTCGGCACGGAGGTCGTCGGGGCGGTACGCGGCACGGTCGACGCGGACGGCACGGCCGCCATCGGCAAGCTCATCGTCCACCCGCGCATGCAGCACCACGGCCTCGGCGGACGGCTGCTGGCCGCCGTCGAGGAGCGGCTGACCGCCGAACGCTCCGCCAAGCGCTACCGGCTCCTGACCGGGCACCGCAGCGAGGGCAATCTGCGCCTGTACCGCAGCCACGGCTACGCGCCCGTCGGCACCGAGCAGGTCAGCTCCCGGCTCAGCGTGATCACGCTGGAGAAGGAGGCGGCCGCGGCGGACGGCGCGCCGCAGACCTACGTGGCGAGCGCCTGACCGGCCGGAGCCGCGCGGCGGCGGCCCGCCGGGCAACGCGTCACGCCCGGCGGGCCCGCCGCAGCCACAGCAGTCCGGTCACCGGCAGGAAGACCGGGATGAAGAGGTAGCCCATCCCGAAGTCGGACCAGACGGTGGCGTCCGGGAAGGCCGAGCGGTCCACCAGCGTCCACGTACCGACGCCGAGCACACCGGCCAGCTCCAGCGCGCAGCACACGACCGCGGCCTTGCGGGCCCCCTCGCCGCCGCGCACCAGCGAGAACAGGATGAAGGCGTAGACCACCGCGGAGACCGCGGACAGGAGGTACGCCAGCGGCGCCCGGTCGAACTGGGCGATCAGCTGGTAGGCCGCGCGCGACGCGGCGGCGACGGTGAAGACGCCGTACAGCGCCACCAGCAGCCGGCCCGGGCCGGTGCCCAGGGAACGCCGCGCGCCGCCCGCCGCGGCCTCGGGGGTCCGGGACCCCGCGGATGTCTCAGGCATGGCCGCCTCCCCAGATGTCGAACAGCCGCACTTCCAGTACGGCCAGGACCACCGCGCCCGCCGCCACCGTGGCCGAGCCCCAGCGGGTGCGCTCCGAGAGCGACAGGAACCCGGTGGCCGGTACGCAGGCGGCGGCGCCGATCAGATAGGCGACGAAGATCGCCGTACCGTCCCGCGCCGTCTCGCCGCGGCCCAACTGCACCAAGCCCACGACCAGTTGCACCACGGCGAGCAGTGCGACCACGGCCATGCCGATGAAGTGCCAGTCCTTCGTCGGCTCGTCGCGGTACGCGGCGAAGCCGCACCAGGCGGCCAGGGCGAGGGCGGTCACGCCGATCGCGACCGTCAGCGCGTCGATCACCGGGACCTCCGCGCGGCGCGGGTGCGCGAGGTGGAGATATAGGGCATGAGGCGACTTTAATCGGCCCGCCGCCGCCCCAGGCGCGCGGCCCCGCCGGTCACCCCCGGTCACCGGTGGCCGGGGCGGCCGGTCACCCCCTGTCACGTACGCTGGCGCAGCATGAAGATCTCCGCAGCCGCGCTGCTTTTCGACAACGACGGGACGCTGGTCTCCTCCCTGGACTCGGTTCAGCGCTGCTGGACGCGGTGGGCCGAGGAGTACGGGATCACGGCCGAGGACTTCGCCCGGGTCGAGCTGCACGGGCGCCCCGCCGCCGAGATCATCGGCGATCTGCTGCCCGCCGCCCGTGTGCCCGAGGCGCTGGCCCGGATCGAGCAGCTGGAGTACGAGGACGTCGCGGGCGGTGTGCACGCGCTGCCCGGCACCCTCGCACTGCTTTCCCAGCTGCCGCCCGAGCGCTGGGCCGTGGTCACCTCCGCCACGGCCCGCCTGGCCGAGGCACGGCTCGCCGAGGCCGGTATCCGCCCGAAGACCCTGATAGCCGCCGACGACATCACCCGCGGCAAGCCCGACCCGGAGCCCTTCCTGCTGGCCGCCCGGCGGCTGGGCGTGGACCCGGCCCGCTGCGTGGTCTTCGAGGACGCGCCCGCAGGGCTCGCGTCCGGCCGCGCCGCCGGGATGACCACCGTGGCGTTGACCACAACACACCGGGCCGACGAGCTGTCCGCCGATGTGGTCGTCGGGGACCTGTCGGCGGTGTCCGTGCAGGCCACGCCGGACGGCCTGGAGATCACCACCGCGAGCTGACCCGCTGTCCAGGCATCGGTCGGGCCTGTCCGCCATCCGGACAGGCTTGATCGGTCCGTACGCCTGTCTGGTTTACTGGCGAACATGACCACGACGAGCAACCGCACCCCTGCGACCGAGGCGACCATGACGCCCGGTGCTCGTTGCATGTGTCGAATGTGTGACCGCTGAGGGCCCCCGCCGAGCCTCGCGCCCCGAAGCGAGACCCGCCGCCTTGCGCCGTGACCGCCGTACGCAGCCGTACGCCACGACCCCAGGCCGCCCCGCGTCACCGGAACCCGAAGCCGGGCCAGCACGCCCTCCGGGTCCCCCCTGCCGCACTTTTGCCATGAATGCCCCGTGCCCGGCGGACGAGCCGCCCGGCACACGACAGTGACGGAATTCCCTGTGATCACCACAACGGGCCTGACCAAGGTCTACCGCTCAGGAGACCGCGAAGTCACCGCCCTGGACGGCGTCGATCTGCACGTCCGCGAGGGCGAGGTGTACGGCGTCATCGGCCAGAGCGGCGCCGGCAAGTCCACCCTCATCCGCTGCGTCAACCTCCTGGAGCGCCCCACCTCCGGCACGGTCACCGTCGCCGGACAGGAGCTGACCGCGCTGGCCGGAAAGGGACAGCGCGCCAACGCGGAGCTGCGCGCCGCCCGCAGTCACATCGGGATGGTCTTCCAGCACTTCAACCTGCTGTCCTCGCGCACCGTCCAGGACAACATCGAGCTGCCGCTGGAGATCCTCAAGGTCGACCGCCGCGAGCGCTCCCGCAAGGCCCTGGAACTGCTCGACCTGGTCGGCCTCGCCGACAAGGCCAAGGCGTACCCCGCCCAGCTCTCCGGCGGCCAGAAGCAGCGCGTCGGCATCGCCCGCGCCCTGGCCGGCGACCCCAAGGTGCTGCTCTCCGACGAGGCCACCAGCGCCCTGGACCCGGAGACCACCCGCTCCATCCTCCAGCTGCTGCGCGACCTCAACCGCCAGCTCGGCCTGACCGTGCTGCTCATCACGCACGAGATGGACGTCGTCAAGACGATCTGCGACTCGGCCGCGCTGATGAAGAAGGGCCGCGTCGTCGAGCAGGGCACCGTCGCCGAACTGCTCGCCACCCCCGGCTCCGAGCTGGCCCGCGAACTGTTCCCGGTCGGCGGCGAGCCCTCGGGCCCGGACCGCACCGTGGTGGACGTCACCTTCCACGGCGAGGCCGCCACCCGCCCGGTGATCTCCGAGCTGTCCCGTACGTACAACGTGGACATCTCCATCCTCGGCGCCGCGATGGACACCGTCGGCGGCAAGCAGATCGGCCGGATGCGCATCGAGCTGCCCGGCCGCTTCGAGGACAACGTCGTGCCCATCGGCTTCCTGCGCGAGCAGGGCCTCCAGGTGGACGTGGCCGGCGACCCGGCCGACCCCGCGACGACGGCGCCCGCCGGCGCGCTGGTGAAGGAAGGTGCCAAGTGACCTGGTCGCAGATGCAGCCGCTGCTGTACAACAACACGCTCGACACGCTCTTCATGGTGTGGTGGTCGACGTTCTACGCCGTCCTGATCGGCATTCCGCTCGGCGTCCTGCTGATCCTGACCGACCGCGGCGGCGTCCTGCAGAACGTCGTGGTCAACAAGATCATCGGCGCGGTGGTGAACATCGGCCGGTCCTTCCCCTTCCTGATCCTGATGGTCGCGCTGATCCCCTTCACGCGCCTGGTCGTCGGCGTCTCCATCGGCCCCACCGGTGCGGTCGTGCCCCTGGTCATCGCCGCCATCCCGTTCTTCGCCCGGCTGGTCGAGGCCGCGCTGCGCGAGGTCGACCACGGCCTGGTCGAGGCCGTCCAGTCGATGGGCGGCGGCACCTGGACCATCGTCTTCAAGGTGCTGCTGCCGCAGGCCCTGCCCGCCCTGGTCGCGGCCGTCACCACCACCGTCATCACGCTGATCGGCTACTCCGCCATCGCCGGCGCGGTCGGCGGTGGCGGGCTGGGCAACCTGGCCTACACCTACGGCTACCTCCAGTACGAGACCAACCTGATGGTGATCACCATCGTGCTGCTGATCGTCCTGGTCATCGCCGTCCAGCTGCTCGGCGACCTGATCGTGCGCCGCCTGGCCGCCCGCGGCAGCCGCGGCTCCTCCTCCGTACGCGTCGGACTGCGCAAGGCGCCCGTCCCCGCCGCCGACGGAGCCCCCGCCGCCGCCACCGCCGACGCCCCCAAGGAGCGCGTCAGCGCCTGAGACCGGGTCCGCACCGGACCCTCTTGAGCCCGGACCCTTTGCCGGGCGCACCCGCGCGGGACCGCCGGTCCCGCGCGTCCGAGAAACGAGATAGGGGCACTCTTCGTGCGTACCACCCGCAACATCACCGTGGCCGCCCTGGCCGCGGCAGCCGTCGCCCTCGGCGCGAGCGCCTGCAGCGCGCCCTCCGACGTCTCCTCCTCCGGCGGCAAGAAGGCGGACAGCAGCGCACCGCTGACCGTCGCCGCCAGCCCGACCCCGCACGGCGCGATCCTGAACTTCGTCAAGGACAAGCTCGCGGCGAAGGAGGGCCTGACGCTGGAGGTCCGGGAGTTCAACGACTACAACCTGCCGAACAAGGTCACCGAGGACGGCCAGGTCGACGCGAACTTCTTCCAGCACAAGCCGTTCCTGGACACCTACAACCAGAAGAACGGCACCCACATCGTGCCGGTCGTCAATGTCGCGATCGAGCCGCTGGGCGTGTACTCGAAGAAGGTCAAGAAGCTCTCCGAGCTGACCGCCGGCAACACCGTCTCCGTCCCGAACGACCCGTCCAACGAGGGCCGCGCGCTCAAGCTGCTCGCCGACAACGGCGTCATCACCCTCAAGAAGGGCGTCGGCTCCGATGCGAAGCTGACCGACGTCGAGGACAACAAGGGCATCAAGCTCACCGAGCTGGAGGCCGGCCAGATCGCGCCGCGCCTGGCCGACGTGGACGCCGCCGTGATCAACGGCAACTTCGCCATCGGCGCCCAGCTCAAGCCCTCCACCGACGCGCTGGCCCTGGAGAAGGCGGAGAACAACCCGTACGCCAACTTCCTGGCGGTCAAGAAGGGCAACGAGGACGACCCGCGGGTCGAGAAGCTGGCGAAGTTGCTGAACTCGCCCGAGGTCAAGAAGTTCATCGAGGACAAGTACAAGGACGGCTCGGTCATCCCGGCCTTCGGCACGCCCAAGAGCTGACCCCGTCCGCACCTGACGTCCGCGGCGGCGGGTGAGCCGTTCGACGACGGGCCCCGGCCGCGCATCGCGCCACCGGGGCCCGCGCGCGTGGCACATCTCCGGTCGGATGCTGCATGCTGGTGCACTCAAAGACGGTCAACCCGGCCCGAACTTCGGAGCAGCACGGTCAACGGCGTTGGAGCAGCGGCATGACATCCACCTTTCCGGACATCTCCATCAGCACGGATCGGTTGGTGCTTCGCCCGTTCGAAGAGGCCGACGTGCCCGCGCTCACGGAGATGATGAACGACGAGCTGACCACCGCCTGGACCGCGCTGCCGCACCCGTACACCAGCGACCTCGCCCGCGACTGGGCCACCCGCCGGGCCGGCGCGGTGCGCACCGAAGGCCGCGGCATCGCCCTCGCCGTCACCGAGTTCCTCACCCAGCGCCTGGTCGGCACCGTCCAGCTCGACCACACCGACTGGCGGGTGCTCAGCACCGAGATCGCCTACGTCACCGCGCCCTGGGCCCGCGGCGAGGGCTACGCCTGCGAATCGGTCCTGGCGGTCGCCCAGTGGCTCTTCAGGGACCAGAAGTTCGAGCGGGTGGAACTGCGCACCGCCGCCGACAACACCGCCGCCCAGCAGGTGGCCCAGAAGGTCGGCTGCATCAGCGAGGGCGTGCTGCGCAACGCCTGGATAGCCCGCTCGCGCACCGAGGACGGCGGCTGGACGGACATCCGTACGGACCTGATCGTATGGAGCCTGCTGCCCGAGGACCTCGACGGCGTGCCGGGCCGGATGGCCGACGCCAACGGCTTCGCCTATCCCGAGTGGAACTGAAGGCCCGCCCCCGGACCGCGGCCGTACGGTTTCGGCCGCGTCCGGCGCGGCCCGCGCGCGGTGGTCCGGACCTCTGCGGGTAGTCTCGGCCTGCCCGCCGGGCCCGGAGAGCGGCCGACCGCCGCCGTGCGCTCCGTCCGGCGCGTGCGCGGCGCGCTCCGCGGGCGCAGCCGTTCCGTACCGCCCAGTCCTGTTCCGTAGCAAGTCAAGCCCAGGAGACTGACGACGATGGCCGACCGGGTCACGGTGATCGGGTGGGACGGTTCGCCGTTGACCGCCGCCGCCCGCTCCGCCCTCGGCGCGGCGACGCTCGTGGCCGGCGCCGCCCACCACCTCACCCTGCCCGAAGTACCGCCGCACGCCGAACAGATCCGGCTGGGCAGCGTGGACCTGGCCGCCCGCCGCATCGCCCAGCACCGCGGCACCGCCGTGGTGCTCGCCGACGGCGACCCCGGCTTCTTCGGTGTCGTACGGACCCTGCGCGCGCCGGAACACGGCCTGGAGGTCGAGGTGGTGCCCGCCGTCTCGTCCGTCGCCGCGGCCTTCGCCCGCGCCGGCATGCCCTGGGACGACGCCCAGATCGTCGTCGCCCACAGCCGTGACCTGCGCCGGGCCGTGAACGTCTGCCGCGCGCACACCAAGGTCGCGGTCCTGACCGCACCCGGCGCCGGGCCCGCCGAACTCGCCCTGCTGCTGGACGGGGTGCACCGCACCTTCGTCATCTGCGAGGAACTGGGCACCGACCGCGAGCAGGTGACGGTCCTCACCTCCGACAAGGCCGCCGACCACGTCTGGCGCGACCCCAACGTCGTCATCGTCGTCGGCGGGGCCAGCGCCGCCGCCCAGGGCAGCGGCTGGATGGCGGGCCGGGACGTCGCCTACCCGTCGCCGCCGCGCGGCTGGGGGCTGCCCGCCCAGGCGTACGGCGGCGTTCTGGGCGAAGGGGAGTCCGTCCAGCTGCGCAGTGCCCAGCTGGCCTGCCTCGGGCCCCGGCCCGGCGACCTGGTCTGGGACATCGGCGCGGGCAGCGGCGCCGCCGCCGTCGAGGCCGCGCGCTTCGGGGCAGCCGTCATCGCGGTGGACGCCGACCCGGACGCCTGCGACCGCACCGCCGCGGTGGCCCGCCGGTACGGCGTCCAGCTCCAGGTCGTACAGGGCCACGCGCCCCAGGTGCTGGAGGACCTGCCGGAACCGGACGTCGTACGGGTCGGCGGCGGGGGAGCGGCCGTGATCACCGCCTGCGCCGCCCGCCGGCCGGAGCGCATCGTCGCGCACGCGGCCACCCGCGACGAGGCCGAGGCGATCGGACGGGCGCTGGCCGACGGCGGTTACGAGGCCGAGTGCGCGCTGCTGCAGTCCGTGGAACTGGACACCTCCGCCTGGGTCGAGCGGGAGCGGGCCGTCGTCTTCCTGCTCAGCGGCTATCGGGTTCCTCACCCGTGACCGGGCGCGGCCCCGGCGCGGGGTAGGCTGGCGGATCGTTGCGCCGCCGTCCCGCGTTCGGTTTCGTACGCCAATATCCGGAACATGCCGTGGTTTTGGCCGTAAATGAAGCTCTTGAGGGCGGACGTGCCGCGAGGCGCGCTCGCTCGTTCTAGCTATCGGGGCGGTCGGCGCGCCGCGGTGGAGCGCGTCGCACGAGCGGTTGGAAGGAGCACTACCAAATGGGCGAGGGGTACGCATGACCGACACCGGCCAGGTCCCGGGCGAGGGGCTGCCGGAGAACGCAGGCGGACAGCCCGGACAGCCGCAGCCGGCGGCCGTTCCCTCCCCTGCCGACGCCGGCCCGACACAGGCGCCGGGCACGCCCCAGGCTCCTGACACCTACACCTATCTCGACCCCGCCGACGCGGGCGCCGAGGACGACGACCTGCTGCTGATGCCGGGGGCCCAGGGCGCGTGGGGCAGCGAGCAGCAGCACCACCAGCCGGTGGCGCCGCCCCCGTTCCCGCAGCAGGCCCAGCCGCAGCAGGCGCCGCCCCAGCAGTCCGTGCCCGAGCAGGCGGGCCCGTACGACTCCGCGCCGCTCGGCGCCATGGGGTACGAGCCGCTGCCGCCCGAGGCCGGCGACCACGAGAGCGGTGGCCGTGACACCGGTTCGGTCGATGTGAGCGGCGTACGCGTCCCGCCGCCCGCCGCGCCCCAGACTCCCGCGCCGCCGCGCCGCCCGCTCCACATGGGCCCGCCGGTCCCCGACGCGGGCGGCGGCGTGGTCCGCTCGCTCGCCGACCGCGGCCCGGCCGGCGCGCCGCCGCGCGCCACCACCGCCCGGCCCGCGCCGGGCCCCGAGTACCTGGACGTCGAGGAGGGCGCGCCGCAGGCGGACACCTCCGGCGGCGCCCCCGCCGCGCAGCAGGCCGTCGCCGAGGAGTACGCGGCCCCCGGCGCGGCGCCGATGCCCGGACCGCAGCCCGGCGGGATCCCCGCCGAGGTGCCGTCGTGGGACAGCGCCCCGGCGCAGGCCGCCCCCGTGGCGCCGGTCGCCGCGGCAGCCGCCGGGCAGGCCGCTGCCGCCGTACCGACGGCTCCGGGTGCAGAAACGGTCGATCGCGGTGCTGAGGAGGCTGCGGTGGCTGATGTGACTGCTGAGGCGAGTGAGGTGCCCGAGCCCGAGGGTTCCGAGGCTGTGGTGGAGGGCGTGCCGTCCGAGGCGGTCGAGGCCCCGCCGCAGGTGGCCGAGGCCGCTCAGCAGGCGGAACAGGCCCAGGAGGCGGTCGCCGCCGGTACGGCCGAGGGCGCGCAGCCCGTGGAGGTGCCGCAGCCCATACAGGCCGCCGAGGAGGCACCGGCCGAGACGGCCGAGACGCCTGCGGCGGGGCAGGACGGGGCCGTGACCGCTGAGCAGGAGCAGGCCGCGCAGGAGGCGCCGGCGGAGGGCATGGCCGAGGCCGTGCCTGGTGCGGAGCAGGCTGTGGCGGAGGAGGCTGTTGTGGCCGAGCAGGGGCAGGGTGCTGTGGCTGACGCGGCTGTGGGCGACGTGGCTGCGGCCGACGCGCCTGCGGGCGATGTGGCGCAGGACGCCGTGGTTCAGGCTGAGCAGGCTCAGGGCGAGCAGGGGCAGGAGCAGCAGGTCGGGGCGGCGGAGCCGTCCGAGGCCGCAGCGGCTGCGGAGGCCGCTCCGGTCGCCGAGGCCGCCCCGGTCGCCGACGCGCAGGCCCCGGCCGGGGACGCTGTTCCCGCTGACGCCGCCGCCGTCGCCGCCGCCGAGCAGGCCGTAGCCTCGCAGCCGGAGCAGGCCGCTGTCTCCGAGGGCGCCCAGCAGCCCGTAGGCCCTGAGCAGCCCGCGGATGCCCAGAACACCCCTGAGGCCGAGAACGCCCAGCCCGCCGAGGAGCCCGCCCAGATCCCCGAGCAGCCCGCTGCCCCGGCGGCTGAAGCCCCGGCGAACGACGCGCAGCCCGCGGCCGCAGACGGCTCCGCCGCCGGTCAGCCCGTCGTGGAGCAGGACGGCGCCTCGCTGGTCCAGCTCGGCGACGACCCGGACGCCCCGGTCGTCCTGGACGCGCAGGAAGTGCAGGCCCCCCAGAGCCCGCAGGACGCCCCCGCCGAAGCCACCCCGGAGCAGCCCGCCCCGGCCGCCACCGAGGCCGTACCGCCCCCTGAGGCCGTACCGTCCGCCGAGACC
>NZ_LGCW01000044.1:0-19655 GCF_001279365.1 Streptomyces sp. NRRL F-5755
CCGCTACGAACGCAAGCCCGAACACTTCCTCGCCTTCACCGCCATCGCCTCAACCCTCATCTGCCATCGACGACTCCAAATGAAATGACGTCTTAGTGCCGCCCTTGGGCGGCGCGAAGACGAGCGTGCCGCGGTGATGCGTGATCTGGCGGCAGATGTGGACGGTCTTGTCGTCCTCCGACCAGTCCACGTCGTCCGGGCTGAAGCCGAATATCTCGCCCTGCCGCATCCCGAGCCCACGGCCGCAGTCGACCGTGGCCTGGTACCGGTCGTCCAGGTGCTTGCGCAGGTCGTCCGTCTGCTCCCAGGAGAGCGGCACGTCCTTGGCCGACTTCTTCGACCGCCTGGGCTTTACACGCTTGACCGACCCGGTCTCACACGGGTTCTTCGGGATCAGGTCGTCGTCCACCGCCATGGTGAGGATCGATGACAGGTGGGTGAAGATCAGGCCGACGGTCGTCTCGTCGAGCACCTGTAGCCGACGCTTGATCCAGGTCTGGACCGTGGATGCCTTGACCTGCCGCAGCTTGAGATCCCCCAGTGGCCCGACGATGTGGTTGCGGACGCGGGATTCGTACTGGTGGTACGTTCGGGGGTTGTCAACGTCTGGTTCGCCAGCCACTGCTCGGCGAGCGCCTTGAGCAGGGTGTCGCCCTTCTTGGGGGCGATGTACGTGCCGTCGTCGACGGCACCGAGCATCCGTGTCAGATGCTGGCGCGCGTCCTCGTAGCGTTCGAAGCTCTCGCTCTGCTGCTGCCCCTCGGGATCACGCCACCGCGCCAGCCAGCGCTTTCCGCGCCCATGTTCACGGGAAGGCACCTTGCCGTGGGCCTTGCATACATCCTCGCCGGGCTGCGGCCGCTTCTTGTGCCAGCGGTCGTACGGCTCAGCCAAGGAGGGCACCCTGGATGGGGTTGAGGATCTGGGCCCCGGATGGGAGGCGACGCTGTGAGCCGTCCACTGGGGCAGCAGGGCAGCCGGAGGTATGCCGAGGGCGGTGGCGGTGGTGACGAGGTCGTCGACGTCGCAGCGGCGGCGGGCGCGTTCGGTGCGGCTGAGGGCAGTGTTGGACAGGGGGCGGCCAAGGGCGGTGCAGCGCTCGGCGAGGCGGTGCTGGGAGAGCCCGCGCAGCAGTCGCAGGCGCTCGATGTGGCGCGCGGTGTGGATTCCGGCGGGGCCTATTTCTACGGGACGGTTTGCCATGACAGATAGCTGTAACTCGAAATTGGCCGCCGTGGCAAGGGTCTACTTAAGAGGACTGGAAAACTTGCTGACGCTGGCTATTTGAGGGGCGCGTGGGCGGTTCGGCGAAACTGAATTTCCGTGGTACGGTGCCGCGCCGCTGCGTCCGGGGGGCTCCCGGCGCGCGTGCCCCTGTGGGCGCTGGCCTCGCGCTTTAGCCTCGGTGGTGTGCCACATGGGGGGCGAGATGATCGGGTGGAAAGCGGGCGCAGTCCCCCCGGATTCCGGCGTGATTTCGGCAACCGGGGATCGCCCCTTACGGTATGGGTCCAATCGGCGAGGCGCCGTTTGGAGTGGCCGTGGATTCTCCGCAAAATGCCGCTGGATGCGTCACGAAACCTGTGGCCATCATGTCCCCGACCCACGCCCAATGAAGGAGCCCCATGCCCCGAACCCTCCGCAATGCCACCGCGTCCGATTGCGCTGGCCGCGATCCGCTCGCCACGCCGGAGGATGTCGCCGCCTACCTCGGCGTGCCGGTGAAGACCCTCTACCAGTGGCGGCACCGCCGTACCGGCCCCCAGGCCCACAAGGTCGGCCGCCACCTGCGCTATCGCTGGCAGGAGGTGGACGCATGGCTGGACGCCCAGACGTCGTACGGCCTCACGGCCTGACCCTGCACCTGGCGCGGGCAGCAAAGCGGCCCTCGGCGAGCCACCGCCAAGGGCCGGAGATTCCCCAACTGATCGCCCATACCTGAACGAACGAGCCGGTGAGGGGCCGGGCCTTGCCCGCCTGGCCCCTCACCAGAGAGGAACGTCTATGGAGGACACTACGTCCTCGCGTACTTCGAGTGCATCCCCCGCCTCCGCCCACTCGGGGGCCAAGCCCAAGGTCGTCTGGCCGCCGGTAGCGGTGCCCGGCCAAGGGCTTGGTCCGCGCGACGCGGACCACGACGACGACCGTTCCGCCGGACAGCTCGGTCCGCAGGCTGGTCCGCAGCGTGCGGCAGTCGCGGACCGGTCCACCGAAGGCGCACTGACCGGAACCCCGGCGCCTGACCAGATATCCACACCTATGGAGGAAGCGCAGGTCAGCGGCGTACGGACCGGATCACATGCTGCGGACCAGGATGGTCCGCACGAGGTGAAGCGGTCCGCTCCCGCTGGTCCGGTGGTCCGCAGGGGCACGGACCAGCCGGTGGATTCCGGTCCGCATGACCGGGAGCGGACCGGCATCCCTGTCGATGAGCGGACCAACCTCCAGCCACCGGACCGGGCTGACGGACCGGGCCAAGCCCCGCGTCCTGGTCCAGGAGAACCGTCCGGACCGGCGGACCGCGCGGAGCAGACTTCCGGTGAGGGAGCCGTCCTGCTGGATGAGTTCCGGGCAGTGATCGGCAAGTATGTGGTGCTGCCTAGTGAGGAGGCACTGACCGCGCTCGCCTTGTGGGCGGCGGCCTCCCACATCCAGACCGCGCTGCAGCACGCGCCGCGTCTGGCGGTGATGAGCCCGACGAAGGGCTGCGGCAAGTCCCGCGTCCTGGACGTGCTTCACGAGACCGTGCACCAGCCGATGATGACGGTGAACACCTCCCCGGCGGTGATCTTCCGCGTCATCGGCAAGAACCCGCCCGCTCTGCTGGTGGACGAGGCCGACACCATCTTCGGTCCCAAGGCGGGCGACAAGGAGGACCTGCGCGGCCTGCTCAATGCGGGCCATCAGCGCAACCGGCCCGCCTGGCGCATCTCCGGCCCGGAGCACAAGCCGACCCCGTACCCGACCTTCGCCATGGCCGCGATCGCGGGGATCGGCGACCTGCCGGACACGATCATGGATCGGGCGATCGTGCTGCGGATGCAGAAGCGCAAGATGGGCGAGAAGGTCACCCCGTTCCGGTCGCGGTACTCGGTGCCTGAACTCAACGCGCTGCGTGACCGGCTGGGCGCCTGGCTGGGCCCGCTGCGGGGCACGGCTGCCCGCATGGTGCCGCAGATGCCAGTGGAGGATCGGGCGGCGGACACCTGGGAGCCGCTGGTCATCGTCGCCGATTTGGCCGGCGGGCACTGGCCCGACAGCGCCCGCGCCGCCTGCTTGGCGATGACTCGGCAGGAGGCCGTACAGGATGAGCAGACGACCCTGAAGACACGGCTGCTGCGCGACGTCCGCCGCGTCTTCGATCAGGCAGGCAGCCCCGAGGCACTGCGGTCGCAGGACCTGCTCGCCGCCCTCCTGTCAGACGCCGAGTCTCCGTGGCCGGACTACGGCACCAAGGGGCTGAGCGCCTACCGCCTGTCGGCGCTGCTCAGGGACTTCGACATCCGCCCGGCGAACCACCGGTTCGAGCAGGGCCGCCAGGCCAAGGCGTACGCACGCAACAAGTTCCTCGACGCCTGGGCCCGCTACTGCCCCAACGCCGCCCAGCCGACCCCCGCAGCCGGGCCCGCACTCGCGCCCGCACGCCCGCTCCAGGGCGTACCGCCCGCCCCTCCGGCCGGTTCGCTGCCCGTCGGCCCGCCCGGCGGCACCGCTGGCCCCAAGCGCGCCCGCTAACCCACGTCCCTCTGGGCCGTCTCAGTCCGTCGCATCCGTCCCCGCGCAGGTCAGCGCGGGGACGGACTTCCTCGCCGGGACGGAGTTATCCGTACCAGCACCCGCGTCCGTACCTGCTCTGACCAGCCCTGCAACGGATGCGACGGACGTGACGAAGTCCCGCCCACACACCACTGGAGCACCGCCATGCACGACACTGACACCAACGACCGCAACCCCGGTCGCCGCCGCGGGGGATGGTTCGGCCTGGGCCGACGAACAGCAGCAAGCTGGAGCGAACGAGCCCCTAAAGGGGCTTCGTCCGCGCTTGCCCCCGCCCCTGGGGTGACGGGGAGGAGGGGGCCGGGCGCCAGCGGGCACCCGAGCCTTGGGAGGGGGCGGCCGAGCCCAGCACCACGTCTGCCGCCGACAGCGCCAAGCAGCCCGCCGCCCACTCCATCGCCCTGCTCGCCGAGCCGTCTGCCGATCCCCAATCGTCCGCCGTCGTTGAGCAGCCCTCGTGGCGTGAGCCGGACGCCCCCACGCTGCCCGTGCGGATGAACCGCAAGCGCACCACCGAGAAGCGTGACCAGGAGAAGAAGATCCGCTTTACCCCGACCGCGGTTCGCCTCATCGACGCCGAGGCCGAGCGACGCCGTCTGACGTTCGCCGGGTTCGTCGGCGACGCCGCCCTCACGGTCGCCCTCGGTAAGGCGGGCATGGTCGGCAGCCCGGAGGACGACCCGATCCGCCCGCTGGTGGAGGCCATCGAGGCGCACACCAAGGCGCTGAACCGGATCGGCACCAACCTCAACCAGATCACCGGTGCCATCCACTCCGGTGCGATACCCGAGCGCACCGAGACCGTCCTTGACCGCATCCAGCAGGCCGCCGATGCCAGTTACGGGCTGATCGACCAGCTCCTGGCGGAAGGGGCCGGCCATGGTGCCTGATGTCTCCACCGGCTCCGACACCCGCGGCCTGATCGCCTACCCCTTGCGGGCCCGGCCGCCGGGACGAGCACACCGACCCACACATCGTCGCCGCCTGGGACATGACCGGCGCCCCCGACCCCGGCCGCGATCCGAACGTCACCTACACCCAGCTCGCCAAGCGCCTCGACCACCACGTCGACCTGCGCACCCGCGAACTGGGCGGCAAGAAGCCACCGCAGCACGTGTGGCACTGCCCGGTGCGCACCGCGCCCGGTGACCGCTACCTGACTGATGCCGAATGGGCCGAGGCCGCCCACCGCATCGTGGCGGCCACCGGCATCGCGCCCGAAGACGACGAGAAGGCGTGCCGGTGGATCGCGGTACGCCACGCGGATGACCACATCCACATCATGGCCACCACCGTCCGCGCCGACGGCCGCCGCCCGCGTACGAACCGCGACGGGCAGCGCGCCCAGGCCGAGTGTCGCAAGATCGAGGCCGAGTTCGGGCTGCGCCGCCTGAAGTCCGGCGACCTCACCGCGCCCAAGACGCCCACCGGCGCCGAACGAGCCAAGGCCGAACGCCAGGGCCAGGAGAAGGCCACACGGGAGTGGCTGCGCGAGCAGGCGTACGCGGTCGCCGCCGCTGTAGCGAGCATCGACGACTACTTCGCCGTCCTGGACTCGCTCGGCATCCAGGTCAAGCCCCGCATCGGTCCCGAGAGTGGGGAGGTGACCGGCTACAGCCTGGCCGCACCCGACGACACCATCTGGTACGGCGGCTCAAGCCTGGCCCCCGACCTGTCCTACAACCGCCTGGGCGAACGCCTTCCCAACCAGGACGTGGAAGACCGCCGGCAACCGGTGGCGGACCCGGCCGACTCGTGGCGCCGCACTGAGTCCTCCGTGCGCACGGCCCGCACGGTTCTCGATGCGGGCGACGAAGCCGTGGCCCAGGGTCACCTGGAAGCCTGCGGCGACACCCTGCACAACCTGGCCCGCACCACACCCGGCCCCCATCAGGCCGAACTGCAAGCAGCGGCCCAGGCATTCAACCGGGCACGCCGCTCAGCGATCCGGGCCGACCACCAAGCCGCCACCGAACTGAGCGAAGCCGCCAAGGAACTCACCTATGCCCCCAACCTTCCGGGCGGACTGGCCATCGCCCTCATCTTCGCCGCCCTCCACCTGGCCCGCGCTGCCGCCCACTGGCACGCACAGCGCGGCCACGAACAGCAGGCAGCCGCAGCCGAACAAGCCGTCCGCCATCTCCAAGCCAGCTACCGCCAAGCCGCCGAGCCGGCCCTGGTGGACCTCGCCCGCCGCGCCCCGCGCGCAACGACTGCCCACCGCTTCGAGCAGGATCTCCGTGCCGCCATCCCCGACCAGGCGGACCGCGTCCTTGCCGACCCGGCCTGGCCCGCCCTGACCACCACCCTCGCCCGCGCCGAAACCGCCGGCCACAACCCCCGTCACCTCCTGGCCGAAGTGGGTGCCCGCCGAGAACTCGACACAGCCGAGCGCCCCGCCGAAGTCCTCAACTGGCGCATCGCCGCACAGCCGAACAGGCGCGCACAGGCAGCACGCAGGCAAAGCGCCCGCAGCACCCGGCCCATCGCGCAGGCACCGCAGCCCGCGCCTACGACGGTGGGCGAACGGCCTGCGGAACGCGGCCGACGCCGATAGCGGTCATGGGACTGCTCAGCGCTGTCTGGTCGCGGACAGTGTCGTCACGAGCCTTCCCAGGTCTCCGGTGTAGACGATCACTTCTTCGTCCTCTTCTGGAGGGTCGAAGCGGGCGAAGAAGTCGTCGAGGGCTTCGGAGGTGACAGTGAGGGCGTTGGCGTCCTCGCGCTGGTTGCGTTCGGTGAGGCGCCGCAGCAGTTCCTCCCGGTCCACCGGCAGGTAGATCACGAGCGGGTGGCCGCCCGCATCGCGGGCGGCCCGCCTCCAGGCGTCACGCTCGTCACGGAGCCACAGCCCGTGGTCCAGAACGACGTCGTTTCCGGCTTCCAGTTCCTTGACGAACCGTTCCCGGATCGCCTCGACCACGGGGCGTTCGCGCTCGAAGTAGGTGTGCTCGGGGTAGTCGATGCCGTAGCGGCCGTGGAGGCGGTGGACCTCCTCGTCCACGGAGAGGCGGATCATGCCGCGTGCGGCCAGGGCCTGGGCGACGGTGGTCTTGCCGGAGCCGGTGATGCCGACCAGCAGTACGGCCAGCGGTGCGGCGGTGTTCACGTTCGGTCCTTTCCTGCCGATGCCCAGGTACCCAGGTGTCCATTCTGGCCGATCTGGATGGGCTACCGGTGGCTGGTTGCGGTATGGGGGCGCCAGCGGGCGGCGATGGTGCGGGCTTCGGCCGTCCAGCCGCTCGGCAGTCGGTCGAGGGTGACACGGCGGAAGGTCAGGCGGGGGTTGGCCACGTCGATGCGGCCGTGGTGGCGGTCGATGTGATCAAGCAGGCGGCCGGCTTCCTCCCGCACAGCCGGGGTGTGCTCGGCCCAGGCACCGGAGGTGAACTTCTCCACCCGTCGCTGGAGGTCGTCCAGGACACCCATGCGCCACTTGAAGTGGTGAACGCAGGCCAGCGCGTCCGGGTCCGGCTTGTGGCCCAGGGCCCGGTGGTTGCCGGAGGCCACCGGCACCTCGGATCGGGCGAGGACGATCTTGCGGGGGTCGCCGTGCAGGAGGCGGTGGGTGAGATGGCCGCCGAGTGGGAAGGCGCGGTCCAGGCCGGTCTCGGGCCGCCAGTGGGCCAGGCGGCCGTCCGCGGCGACGCGGTCGAGCATCAACCCGCCCACCACGTGGCGCCCGGCTTCCTCGGCGGCGGTGGTCACCTCGGTGATCGGGGCGGCGTAGGTGTGGAACTCGTCGGCGTCGGCGAGCAGGTGCCAGCCGGGCCTCGCCTGCTCCCGCAGGGCATCGCGGAGCTGGGTGTTGGTGTGCTCGTGCCAGGGCCCGGTGCTGATCTTCGCGGGGACGATGCCGAGGTCGCGGATAGTGGACAGGAGCTGGTGCTGCCACGAGTGGGGGACGTGGTCGGGGAAGTGGAAGGCGAGGTGGAAGTCCTCGACGCCGAGTGCGCGGTAGTGGGCGGTCCAGGCGGTCAGCAGGGCCGGTTCTACGGGGCCGATCACGGCGATCAGGGCAGGAGGTGCGCTCAGCATGGGGACTCCTTCGTACGCAGTGAGTCGAAGGTGTGGGTGAGGAAGCCGGCTTGCTCGGCGGCGGTCCGCATTCCCAGCAGGCGGGGCGCCTCGGGACCGGGCCGCTCGGGCGGCTGACGGACGACGGTGTGCAGGGCGTCGGCGAGGCCGTCGGGGTCGCCGACGGGGAAGGCCAGGGCCCAGGGCTGGCCGCGAAGGCGGGCGGTGAGGGCCGGGTCGTGGTCGGAGACGATCAGAGGCACGCCAAGGCGGGCGGCGTCCATCACGAGCCCGGATTCCTTGCCGACCCCGGGCTGCCGGGCGACCAGGGCGGCGTCGGCGGTTGCGTAAACCAGCCGCAGCACCGATTCCGCGACGGGGCCGGGCACGGTGTGCAGGTGGAGATCCGGCAGGGCTCGCCACCGGTCCAGCACGGTCTCGTCGAGTGGGACCCCTGTGACCACGAGGTGCAGCGGTTCCTTCAAGCGGGCAAGGGCGGCGTCGATGGTGGCGATGTCCTTGTACGGCCACCAGCCGCCTACCAGGCACACCACGGCTTCGACGGCGGGGATGCCGAAGGCCGCCCGGCCGCCTTCGCGTTCGGCGGCGGTCAGGCGGCGGCCGTCATCGACCGCGAAGGCCCGCACCACCGCAGGTAGCTCGGGGAAAGCGGCGGCGAACTGATCGCCTACAGCCTGTGTGGGGTACACCGCGATCACCTGCTGCTCACCGCGTCGGGCGAGCCAGCCGAACAGCCGCACGACGGCGTCCTCGGTGGTGACCGCTTCGTGGACGAACCGCAGGTGCGGCTGGCCACCGAGGAGCGCGGCTGCCCCGTGCAGGCCTTCGTTCGCGGTCAGGATCACCACGGCCTCGGCGCCGGGATGAAGGCGGCGGGCGGTCCGCAGCGCGGACGCCTCCGCAAGACATCGGGCGACCAAGGTGACCTGGTGTGGCAGCCGCCGCAGGGCGCGGGGCCAACGGCGCGAGCGGAAGGCCCGCTGACCGGCTGAGGAGAGCCCGGCCGCGAGCCGAGAGGCAGCCAGCAAGACGCCTGCGAGACGTCCAGCCGGTGTGGTCGCCAGCCGAGCCCTGGCCTCGCGCAGGGCTGTTACTGCCTCACGGGCAATCCCGTGCGGGGCGATGACCAGACTGCCGGGCCGGGCCCGGGCGAGCGCCACCAGCGTGCGTTGATGGTGTCCGCCCAAGCGGTCGGCATACGGCTCGATGAGCACGAGTCGGCCGGTCATCCGGACACCGCCTGATCGCCGTGGACGGTGGTGAACCGGGCACGCAGCCACGTTGGGTCGTTGAGGTGGCCGAACTGCTTCGGATCGCGTGCTGCCTCGCGGGCGAAGACGATGCCTTCGCGGGCTCCGGCGGCGGCGTAGGTGGCGAACTCCCTGTTCTGGCTGGCCGTCCATGTCTCCACCCGCTGGCGGGCGTCGTCGCCGGCCATCCCGTACTCGCTGCCGCGGGCGAGCATCGCGCACTCGCGGAAACCGGCCTTCCAGGCATGGAAAGGACTTTGGTTGAACCGCGTGATCCCGGCGGTCTCCTGAGCGAACTCGATGCGGCCGGGCAGAGCCGCGAGGACGTCCACGGCCTCGCCCATCTCGCGCAGGGCGCTGCGGCGGATCAGCTTCAGTCCGCCGTAGCCGTAGGACAGGCCGTTGATCGGGTTGACCGCGGGCCACACCCGCATGGACACCCCCTCGTCCAGCGGTTCGACGGCGGTCGGGTCGAAGCCGGGGCCGATGGCGAAGTCGCCGTCGGCGAGGAAGAACTGCTCGCGGTCGACGACCTCGGCGCACAGCCTGTAGGCCCGGCGCATTCCGTGCACACCGTGCAGGCGCTTGACCAAGCCGCCGAGCGTTCGCTGCGTGCGGGCGTGGAGGGAGTTGGCCATCGGCTCGTCGTAAGAGAGGAAGACCGCGTCGAACTCGGTCACGAGATGGCCTCCAGGTAGCGGGCGGCGACCAGGGCGGGGGCGAAGTCGGCGGTGGAGGCGTAGGCGCGCTTGGCGTGCACGGCGTGGAACTCGTCGTCCGTGGCCAGCCGCTCGGCCAGGGCGACGGCCTCGGCCGGAGTGGTAAAGCACAGCTCGGGGTCGATGTGCTCGGCGAGCCAGCCCAGCCGGGGCGAGATGACTGGCAGGCCCATGCCCTGACAGTCGATCACGCTCATGGACCAGGGGCATCCGGGCCGGAACGGGGCGATGCCGAAGCGGGCGTCGGCCAGCAGGTTCTTGTAGTGGACGCGGTCGCCCCGGTCGGAGACGACCTGGACGTGCGGCAGCCCGGCGAGCCGGTCGCGCATCTTCTCGGGACTGTCGTCTAGGCCCGTGCGCTCGGCCCGGCGCTTCCCGAACAAGTCCATGACTCGAAGCCGCACCGTTCCGGAGGCCACCAGGTCGCGGGCCAAGTCCACGAACTGCTCGGTGCCGTAGTGCGCGTACAGCCGGTGGTTGTAGACCCCGATCGCCCCATCGCCGGACGCGGGCTGGGTGGTGGCCGGGTCGCGGACCAGACGCTCATCGCGCGGGGCGGGCACCACCCGCAGCTTCTTACCGAGGTCCACGGTCATGCGGGCGGCGGCGGCCGACACCCAGGAGGCAGTCGTGGAGGAGTGGACCATCACCCGGTCGCATGCGGCCAACCCGGCAGCGAACGCCAGCAGCACCGGCCGCCCGAGCCCCGCGTCGTCAAGAGACGGGTCGAGCAGGAGCTGACCGCCGTCGGTGAAGGAGAACGGCAGGTAGTGGCAGTACCCGGCCAGCAGCGCGTCCGATCTGGCCTCCAGCAAGGCGGTGCGGACAGCCGGCGCCTCCTCGATCTGATTGGCCACAACCGCGTCCGGCTGCTCGGCATGAATCAGTGCCACCAACTCGTCGATGTCCGTGGAGAACCGGGCCCGGTACTTCGTCCCCGGCACCTTCGTCCGATGGAAGCCGCAGCGGGCGTCCCCCGCCGGAGCCGGAGCCGCGACGGTCACCTCCGCCCCGGTGTCCGCCAAGGCCGGGGCGAGCAGGTCCGCGAAGATCCACCCAGAGTCCGCAGACAGCCGATCGGGGTTGGAGATGTTGAGCAGGTACAGCACCCGCATGGAGCGTCGCCTCCCTCATCTGCCCGGACGCGTCGAACCGGGTCGGTGAAGGAAGGAAAACGGCGACGCTGACCGTGACGGGATGATGAACTGGGATCACTCACGGTTCACTCATGCTCACCAACGATGACGCGGGGCGGGGCTTCGATGGGCACGCAGGACGAGGAGATCACCGTCGAGCAGGCGGCTGAGCACTTCGCGGCCGAGGTGGCGCGGTGGCGGGAAGTACGCGGCATGTCCAAGCGCGCGCTGGCGCGGGCCATGGGCTTCGACCCGTCGTACGTCAGCCACATGGAATCCGGCCGCCACAAGCCCAGCGAGGAGTTCGCCCGGCTCGCCGACGACGCCCTGAACGCCGGGAAGGCAATCTGGCGGCGCTGGTGCGACTACGAGCAGGCCAAGGCCAGGGAGAGCCGGGCCCGGCGCCCTCCTGCGGCCCCGCCAGCCCCGCGTAGGCCCGAGCAGCCATACGCGACCGGCTCCGCCCTCGTCGTCGAACACGACGCCGCCCGCCTCCAGTACGACGGCCGCTCGTACCGGCTCACCATGCGGCGACTGCTGCGGAGCACCGGCGATCAGCCCGTGACCCGCTACCTGATCCGCATCTCCGTCGACCGCTACCCCGGCAACCCCGAGCGATCCAACGCGCACTACCGAGCCCACCCACTGACCTGGGACGAACTCGATCTCACCGCCACCTGCCGAGGCGAGGAGATGCGCTGGCAGGCCAAGCACGACCGCGACGCCTTCAAGGAAGTCTGGCTGCTGTTCGACAACGAACACGGACGCTTCCCGCTCTACCCGGGCGAGTCCGTGTGGATCGAGTACGCCTACACCGTCGGCGACGACAAGTGGGGCAACTGGTTCCAGCGGGCCGTCCGTCTGCCCACCGAACAACTAGAAGTCCAGCTCGTCTTCCCCGTCGTCCTTGACCCGGTCGTGTGGGGCACCGAGACCTCCATGACCGCCGAAGCCTCCCCGCTACGGACCCCACCCGTCCGCAGCGACGACGGTGAACTCAGGCAATTCACGTGGATCACGACCACGCCCGCCCTGCACGCTCGGTACCGTCTGGAATGGCGGTTTCGAGCACGGCCCGAACGCGACATGGATCAAGAGGAGTTCAGGTGATTGACGTGCGTCCCAGCCAGCGCATGCGAGACCTTGGCGTCGTCCAGCACGGCGCCGGCATCCTCGCCGAACCCGCCCGCGCCTTCGACCTCCCCGCGGAGCGCGACGAGGCCGAGCGCATCGTGGACGAGCTGTTCGCTGCCATGGAGCGGATCGGCCAGGTCCATCCCTTCGCTAAGGGCATGGGCATCGCGGCCCCGCAGATCGGCATCGGACGCGCCGCCGCCGTCGTCCAGCCCCCCGGCGACGCCCCCGCCATCATCCTGCTCAACCCACGCATCACCACAGGCTCCGACGAGACGGACGAACAGTACGAGGGCTGCCTGAGCTTCTTCGACGTCCGCGGCCTCGTCCCCCGCCCCCTGAAGATCACGGTGGAGACCACGGCCCTGACCGGCGAGACCGCGGCCACGGTGTACGAACGCGGCCTCGCCAGACTCATCCACCACGAGATCGACCATCTCGACGGGTTGCTCTACACCGCCCGCATGCGAAGCGACATCGCTCCGATCCCCGTCGAGGAGTATCGGCAGACTGGCCGGGCGTGGGCATACGAGTAGCCAGACCACCAGTTGGGGCTGATTGGCCACAGCTGTCAGTGCTGTGCGCCATCATCGTCCGATGCACGTTGACATGGAGCGGGTAGCCGCGATCCAGCAGCTGGTGTTAGGCGGTGTGATACTCGCAGCCATCGTGGTGGTGATCTACCGCTCCCTTGCCTGGATCGCCGGCCGCGTCGAGCCGCTACAGGCGTGGTGGTCTGGTTGGAATGCCAAAGTCGCCGAGCAGGACATCGAACCGACAGTTCAGGCACTTCAACGCCTTGGTCTGGCAGACCTGCCCACTCAGTCGTTCCGTGAAGCCGGCCAAGGGACAGCCGGGTCGGTGAAGCTTCGCTATTCGCTGCTCACCTTCGCGATCGGCGTCGGTATCGGGGACCTGTTGATTGCAGTGATCAAGACGATCGAGACACAGCAAGTGCAGCCCAGCTTGACTCCATCAGCTCTCATGCTCGCTGCTGTGACACTGCCCCTCCTGACCTGGGCTGCCCAACGCAGCAAGGCCATCGCGGGATACAGATTCCTGCTCTCGATCATGGCTGCCATAGAGGCATGTGAAGCTGTGGCCAGCTCCTGTACGAGCGATAGGCATCAAGCGCTTCGGCACCTGGACGATACCTGCTCCACCGTTCGGCGGTCGCTTCTGCGGGTCCATCGGATCGCGAGTAGCGTCGGGCGCGGGTCTCCTCGACAACGCAACGCAAAGCACCACGCTGCACTCGTAGTGGCCAAGCTGCAGCTAGCTGAGGCGCGAGTCGACACCAAGGGCGATGGAGCGCTCCGCAGCCTTGCCGCACTCCTGGCAAAGATCGAGAACGGCTTCGCTGCTGGGTACGTGAGCAAACTCCTGCCCGAGCAGAGCCTGCGTGGCATAGTCCCAGTGGCCAACAGAGAAGGGCTTCGCCTGATGACTGTGGTGGTCGCCGCAGCCGGAGCGCTGTGCCTTGGTGTGCTGTCCGGGCTTCCAGCGGGTGTCGATGCCGTCTTGGCGGGCAGCGCTGCCGTGCTGGCCGCGATGGCGGCGTACGGACCACGGGCCGCAATCGCCAAGGCGGACGAGATCATGAGCATTTTGCGGCAGTAGGACCGCGGGGCCCATCGCGCTGATCCCCGGCCCACGCCGTGCTCCTCCCAGGGGGCAACAGGGGGCTGCTCTTCAGGCGATGGACCCCCAGGTTGGTCGACTTGTGTCAATCCCTTGGTAAGGGCCTACGGTTGCCCCATGCCTACAGGGGGTTGGGGAGTTGCATGGACGGTCGGATCGTTTCTGCTGGGCATGGCAGTAACTTTCGGCACCACCTTTCTGAATCACCGCCATACACTCAAGCGAGAACGCATTGCGCGATCAGTGACCCGGTCGAGCGCCCTCCGTGACCAGAGAGTCGCATTCGAGGCCACTCACTTACTCGACCTTCACAACGCTGTTTCTGAGCTATTCGACAACTGGATCCTGATCGCCCACTTGCGCGGGGAAAGACAGACGCTGCGAGGCGGAGACCTCCACTCAAGACGCGAATCTGAATCCAATGCTGAGCTCGACGTCCAGTTGACGCAGGAGCTCGGCGAGGCAGGGCCTGCTGCCGAGAAGGCGGAGGCCACTGTGCGCAGACTGGCTGGCCTGGTTCTAAACGATGAGGTCAGAGGGTACGTTCGCGATGCCGTGTCCAATATCGATGCCTTTCACTCGCGTTACGAGACGCTTTCCCTGGCAGAAATGCTTGAGCAAGCCGATGGCGTCGCACGTGAGTTGCAGGCAGTGCGCGAGGTGATTGCAGCCCATCTGCGCCATGTCTACACAGGCATCCTCCCGCGGGGGATATAGGGCATGCGTCGACGATCCGAACCGGCGTCAAACCGATTTGGAGGAACACCGGCAGACGGGCCGGGCATGGGCGTACGAGTGGGGACGTGATCGAGGGTGAACTCAGGAGAATCAGTGCCCGTCCCCTATTCGTCGGTTGAGGAAGGGACGAGGTGGGGAACGGTTACTTGCCTTGTTGGCCGAGTTCCTTCAGCCGCATGCGCATCTGCCTCCGCACGTTGCTGCGCTGCTGTGGGTCCCGCAGGAGCTCCTGGCGACGCCGACCGTCGGAGGCTGCCCCGCGTAGCCAGGCCACACATTCCGCCGCCGCTTCGAGGTGCTTCACTCCGTCGTCTTCGCGCTCCAGACACCACTCCTCGATGAGGTCGGCCTCTTCGTAGACGCCGCCGTTGGCCTCCTGGAACTTGAAGGTAGGGACGACGACGCGGCTGAAGTGGTGGACTCGGCGCTGCAGCAGGAAGTTGATGCCTGCGTTGCTGAGGCACGCGATCCGGGTGCCACTTTCGAGTTGTTCTGGGGAGACGTGGTAGCAGGCATCGAAGTACGCGGCGCAGGGCTTTGACTTGCCCTGGGCCTGGGGGAACGGTTCCGGCAGATACATCCGGTTGAAGCTGCCACGCCAGTTGGTCCCCCGGCCCGGGAGTACCTCAGCAATGGTCAGGCGCGATGCGAGGTTGACACCGTCCGTGCGCAGAGAGCATGGGTGGTCAAGGATCATTCCCGTGATCTGCCGTGTGGACCCATCTGCATCGGTGATGGTGGCTTCCTGGTAGATGTCTCCCGTCAGGGTCGGGCGGGCGGGGACGACATCTTCGCCGCATGAGTGGTATAGATCTGCCGGATCTTGCGGGCGTTCCATCTCTTGCGTCACTCGTCACGCTCCCCTTGAGCGGATGGACATTGCGCCGTCCGCTTCGAGGTAGACGTCGAAGTCGGATCTATAGCGCTCGCGCCACTCGGGGTTGTACGCGGTGAGGATGTTCTCCACGTCGCTGTGCCCGCTGGCATGATCCAGGATGAGGTCAGGTCGGTTTTCAGCGAAAAGATCGATTGGCGTGACAGGGACCTGGTCGGTGAGGGGCATCTCAAACCACGAAGCAACTTCTTGGATGAGGTAGTGCTCACTAATGTGGTCGCACAGCGCCAGCAAGCTTGCAAGGTGCCTGCGGTTCTCCCCACTTACCCCGCCGGAGCGCCGCCACTTCTGTACCGCTGGGACACTGACACCCACCATTCGGGCGAGGTCGCGCCACGAGAAGCCCAGATCGGACAGCTCCTCCAGGAGCGACGCCGGGGCCTGCTTGCCACGCATGTTGGTGCGCTGCTGCCAGGTGCGGAACAGCAGGTCCTTGTGGAACTCAGTTGTGTCCTGATACACGTGCTGGGCCCTTGACCGAAGCGACCCCGCGGTCTCAGTCCAGTCTGACATCTGGCTTGCCGAGGTCGCTGTCGGCTCCTGCGGCTCAACGAGATTGACCGCTGCCGGCGCCGTAGAAGTACGCAGAGTGCGCTGGATGTCACCGGTCACGTCGCAGGACCTCCTCGCGGTAGTCGTCAGTGATCAGTTGCTCAAACAACTCGTAGGCCGCGAGCCCTGCGTCGTCGAAGTGGGACTCGATGGTTTCCCACTCCAGTGGAGGCGTCTCTCCCTCTGGTACCCAGTAGCAGTCGAGATCGAGAAGGTAGAAGGGTCCGGGGGGCGGCGTCGGGCGACGCAGCTCACCGGCTGGTTCGACCGCGTAGCCCTCGAAGGTGCCGTGCCGCAGCACAATGCCTGTCGAAGGGCTCCCGAAGACAGCCATGCCCTGCCACGACTGCGGGCCGCTGTCAGTGGCCGTGTTGAGTCCACCGACGCTGGTGAGGGGAGTAGCGATCCATTTGGACCAACCTGGAGGAGTCTCGACGTCAGGGACTCGCACTTCGTTGACGTACCGGATGCCGAGCCGCTCGATTCCGTCGGCGGGAGCGACTTTCTGGCGCGCTTCAACAGCTTGGTGTAGCAGCTCACGCAAAGCGCCACGCCGCTCGTATCGTGTGGTTTCGACCACGATCGCGTCGGTGCGGTAGGTGATGGCCGAGGTGTTATCGCGTGCCATGTAGCGGGGGTGGACCTTCTGCTCATGGGTTACGCCGGAGGGTGTCATCGTGACGTTCACCTGATGGGCAGGGCGCAGCAGAGGAAACGCGGCCGCGAGGCATGACTTGAGTGCCGCCTGGTCGCCGTCCGTCAGGGATGGCGTCGCCGTGTGGCGCAGCTCTACGACGGTGAGTGCGAGCGGTGGATTCGGATAGATCTCACGGTACCCCATACCATCAACGTACTGACCAGAAACCAGAACGACAACCGCAAGGGAAACCGCTTCCCTCGTACGGTGGAGTCTCCAGGCCGACGTGTACCCGCGCTGGGCCCCATCGCACCGCCGACAGGCTGACTTGCCTCACTCCGTGAGAGGGCCCGCCAAAGCAGCGAAGGTCGCTCCCCCGGATGTGAGGTAGCGACCTTCGCTGTTGTTCCTGACGTCAAGTCAGCGAATTGGTCGGGCGGTGCACACGCGGTGCACAAGGGGGTGGAAAGCCAGCAGTAACAGCGAGAACTACTGAGAAGAGTTTTCGCAGGTCACAGCCTGTTCCCAGGGCTTCCGCCCAGGTCACCCGGCCCCGCTCTTTAGATGTCGAAGTAAAGCTCGAACTCGTGCGGGTGCGGCCGCAGCTGGATCGGGGCGATTTCGGCGGTGCGCTTGTAGTCGATCCAGGTTTCGATGAGGTCGGCGGTGAAGACGCCGCCCTGCTGGAGGTACTCGTTGTCGGCCTCGAGGGCGTCGAGGACGGCGGGGAGGGAGGTGGGGACCTGGGCCACGTTGGCGTGCTCTTCGGGGGCGAGCTCGTAGAGGTCCTTGTCGATCGGCTCGGCGGGCTCGATCTTGTTCTTGACGCCGTCCAGGCCCGCGAGGAGGAGCGCGGAGAAGGCCAGGTACGGGTTGGAGGACGGGTCCGGGGCGCGGAACTCGACGCGCTTGGCCTTCGGGTTCGAGCCGGTGATCGGGATGCGCATCGCGGCGGAACGGTTGCGCTGCGAGTAGACCAGGTTCACCGGGGCCTCGAAGCCGGGGACCAGGCGGTGGTAGGAGTTCACCGTCGGGTTGGTGAAGGCGAGCAGCGACGGGGCGTGCTTGAGGATGCCGCCGATGTAGTAGCGGGCGGTGTCCGAGAGGCCCGCGTAACCCTGCTCGTCGTAGAAGAGGGGCTCGCCGCCGGACCACAGGGACTGGTGGACGTGCATGCCGGAGCCGTTGTCGCCGAAGATCGGCTTGGGCATGAAGGTCGCGGTCTTGCCGTTGCGCCAGGCGACGTTCTTGACGATGTACTTGAACAGCATCAGGTCGTCGGCGGCGGCCAGCAGCGTGTTGAACTTGTAGTTGATCTCGGCCTGGCCGGCGGTGCCGACCTCGTGGTGCTGGCGCTCGACCTTCAGGCCGGCGCGGTCGAGCTCCAGGGAGATCTCGGCGCGCAGGTCGGCGAAGTGGTCGACCGGGGGAGCCGGGAAGTAGCCGCCCTTGTAGCGGACCTTGTAACCGCGGTTGTTCAGCTCGGAGCCGGTGTTCCAGGCGCCCGCCTCGGAGTCGATCTCGTAGACCGAGCGGTTGGCGGAGGTCTCGAAGCGGACCGAGTCGAAGACGTAGAACTCGGCCTCGGGGCCGAAGAACGCGGTGTCGGCGATGCCGGTGGACGCGAGGTACGCCTCGGCCTTCTTCGCCACGTTGCGCGGGTCACGGCTGTACTGCTCGCCGGTGATCGGGTCGTGGATGAAGAAGTTGATGTTGAGGGTCTTGTCGCGGCGGAACGGGTCCACGCGGGCGGTGGAGAGGTCGGCGCGCAGGGCCATGTCGGACTCGTGGATGGCCTGGAACCCACGGATCGAGGAGCCGTCGAAGGCCAGCTCCTCGGTCGGGTCGAACGCCTCCGCGGGCACCGTGAAGTGCTGCATGACACCGGGCAGGTCGCAGAAGCGGACGTCGACCATCTTGACGTCCTCGTCCGCGATGAACTTCTTGGCCTCGTCGGCGTTCTGGAACATCCAACTCCTCCTAGCCCGGTCACCGACGGTCGGCGCACGCGGGATTGCTACTCGGAGCGCAGCCGTGTGCGGTGGCGCGCTTGCCCGACCATAGGCAGGCGGGATTTCTCAAGCATGACCCATTTGTTTCGCCGAGGTTAACCGCCGCGCGGCCTGTTTTTGGAGCGGAATTGATCATTCCGAGGGTGGCCGGTGGAGGGCCGACGGGTGATCCGTGGGTGATCGGTGGGTGATCCGTGGGTGGCTCGGCACGGGCCGGGGGCGGTGGTGGAGGGGTGGGGCGGGGGCTGAGTCCGTACGGGGGGCGTCCGGCGGCGGAGCCGTCGCGCGGCGGTGTGGGGCAGGTTCCGGCGGCCGTCGCGGGTGCCCCGCGGAGGGGGGAACGTATGCGGTCGCAGTACCGTGGACGGGTGGACAACAGGCAAGCAATCGGATCGTGGATCTCCGGGCCCCGCGCGGCAGCCGAGGACATGGGCGTCGAGTTCGGCTACCGCGGGCAGCGGCTCGGGCTGCCCGAGGAAGGGCCGGGCTCGCTCGCGCGCCCGGGCCGGCGCTTCGCCGCCCTCTTCATCGACTGGGCGCTGTGCATGCTCGTCGCGTACGGGCTGCTCAGCGACGGCCGCGCGAACGTGACGAGCAACTGGGCGCTGGCCGTCTTCGCGGTCCTCAGCGTGCTCACGGTCGGCACGGTGGGCTTCACGCCCGGCAAGCGGCTGCTGGGCCTGCGGGTCGTCGCCGAGGACGGCGGACGGCTGTCGCTGCCGCGCGTCGTCCTGCGTACGGTCGCGCTGGTCGTGGTCATCCCGGCGGTGATCTGGGACCGCGACGGCCGCGGCCTCCACGACCGCCTGGCCCGCGCGGTACAGGTTCGGATCTGAGCCGATGCCGATGTGACGGTGGCCGTGGCCGTGGCCGTGGCGGTGGCCGTGGCACACCGTATACGGCCTCGTCTCGTCGGTACGAGTCCGAAGCGACGATACGGTTCCGTCCCGTCGGTACGGGCGCGGCTCGGCGATACGGCCCTGGCCTGTCGGTGCGAGTGTGATTCGGCGACGCGTCCCCGTCTCGTCGGAACGCGTGTGGTTCGGCGATACGGCCTTGGCCCGTCGCTACGAATGTGGTTCGACGGCAGGTCTCCGTCTCGCCGGCATCGAGTGCGGTTCGGCGA
>NZ_LGCW01000045.1:0-20144 GCF_001279365.1 Streptomyces sp. NRRL F-5755
GTCCCCTGGCAGCTGGCCGCCCGCCGGCTCCAGCTGAGCAGCAGCAGCGCGGCCCGCGCGGTCAGCGGCATCACCGTCGCCGTGGCCGGAGCCATCGCGCTCCAGACGCTGTTCGCCGGGGTCGGGGACGGCTACACCCACCCCACCGGGCAGGACACCTCCCGGGCCCAGCTTCGGGTGGAGCTGCCGAACCGGGACGGCGCCGACATGCAGAAGATGATCGACGTGTTCACGGCGACCAAGGGCGTCGACGGCGTCATGGCCACCATCAATTCGCGGGTCACCTCCCCCGGCCCGGAGCGCACCGACGGGGGCCGCCCGCTGAGCACCTCGGTCAAGGTCGGCAGCTGCGAGACGCTTCAGGAGGCCGCCCGGCCCATCCCGTGCAAGGACGGCGACGTCTTCCTGGTCAACGGCGGTCCCGGCTCCTTCGTGGACGAGGACCTGCCCAAGATCGTGCGGCCCGGCGCCACCGTGCTCCTCAACGATTTCGACGAGCACGGCAAGCTCAAGGGCCGGCCCAGCCCGTGGACCCTGCCCCGGACGATCCGTTCCGCCGACGCCCGGCCCGACCCGTCCGGCAATCAGCTGAGCGGCCTGTTCGCCACCCCGGGCGCGCTCGACGTCAAAAAGCTGCACGAACCCGAGGCCGAGGTCATGCTGCGGCTCGACCCGTCCGTGCCGGACGCGGCCGAGCACGCCCGCAACACCGCGGCCCGCATCGATGTGACGGCCGACGTCGCCGAGTTCTCGGACACCGCCGAGGACCAGCAGTTCACCGGCGTCCGCAACGGCCTGCTGATCGCGTCCGTGGCGACCATGACGCTGATCGCCGCCAGCATGCTGGTCACCACCCTGGAACAGCTGCGCGAACGCCGCCGTCTGCTGTCGGTCCTGGTGGCCTTCGGCACCCGGCGCTCCACGCTCGCCTGGTCCGTGCTGTGGCAGACCGCCGTCCCGATGGCGGGTGCTGCTGTCGATGACGGGGGTGAGCGGCATCGCCTGGTCGATGGTCTGGCCGCTGCCGCTGTTCGGCGCCGCTCTGGTGCTGCTCGTGACGCTGCTCAGCATGCCGCCGCTGTGGCGAATGATGCGGGCGGACGGGCTGCGTACGGAGTGACCCCGCCGCCCGGCCCCGGGACCCGCGCCACGGGCCCCGGGAGGGAAAGCTGGGACCGCGCGACTACGCCACGTGCGGGCCCTGCGGCCCAGAAGCTGAGTGCCGTTGACCGCCCCACAGACCGGCGGCCCCGGCTCCATCCCGCTTCCCCCGACCGGGCCGCCACCATCGAACGGGCGTCCAGCCCGCGCACCCCGTCGTCGCCGCAGGCCGAACCCAGCACGGCCCCGGTCGGGCGATGCCCCTCACACCCGTGGCACCGCTCTGGACCCGCCGGGGCTGCCCGCGCCGTTGCGCACCATGGCCGTGCAGCGGCACGAGCGCGGGGCCCAGCTCGCCACCGGCCAGGACCGTCCCGCGCTGTGGGCCGCCCCCCGTCGCCGGTGGCAAGGTGCTGGCGCTACGGCCGGACTACGACGAACAGGCAACCTCCCTGCGTGGCCTGGACCGGGCCATCACCGCTTCCGCCGCCGTGGCGATCGCCCTCACCCTGGTGGCCTGGCTGGTCTCCATCACCTGCATCACCCGCGGCCTCTGCACCACATCGCCTGCGTGCCCGGCGCATCAGTACCGGTGATCTGGACGCGCGGGTGGACGACGTCCGCGCCCGGCGCCCCGAGCGCGCCCAGGACCGAGGCCGCCGCCGTGACCACCGCGCTGGATGTGATGGCCACCTGCCGGCAGCCCCGGCTGCACTCCGCAGCCGAACTGCTGCCGCCCGGCCGAGATGGTGCGCGACCGGGTCCAAGCCTGCGCGGGCTGACCGAGGACCTGCTGGAGATCTCCCGGTTCGTCGCCCGCGCCGAGCACGCCGGCCTCGCCACGAACTGGGGGCGCCGGCCGAACCCGCGGTACGGGCCACCGCAACGGCCACCGAGGTCCGCCTCGTCCGGGACGCTCGGGCGGAGACCGACCGGCGCCGCCTCGAACGCGTCCTGGCCAACCTCGTCATCAACGCCCACAAACACGGCCGCCCACCCGTCGTGGTCACCGTCGACGTCCCGGTCATCACCGTGCGGGAGCACGGCGACGGCTACCCCGGCTACCTCCTCGACCAGGGACCCAGCGCTTCCGCAGCCAGTCCGGCGGGGTCGCCGCCGGCCAACGCGCTGATCCACGGCCTGGGTCTGACCATCGCCACCGGCCAGCCCACGCCTCGGCGCCGCCCTGCTACCAACGCCCCCGTCCCGCCACGCGCCGTTCGCCGAAGGAACCCCTTTGCTCACGTTCATCGAGGTCCTGTTGAAGTTCCTCGACGTGCTGTGGATCGGAGTCCCCGTCCCCCTGCGGACGCTCCGGCGCATACGCGAACGGTGCAAGCACATACGAGTTCCGTTTGGCGAGCAGCAAGCGGATTCGGCTCACCGCCCATGAGCGGTCTGTGCCTCCCGCAGCTTCATCCCGGGCGAGTGGTGCAGGTAAGGAACCGGCCCGGCAGCGCCATCACCACGACGGCGCCCTGCGCCCCATGCGACCGAAGTCACTATGGCCGGCTGTCGGCCGCGTCGACCTTATGTGTCAGGCCGCAAGGCGCTGAGTCGGACCCGATCCCTACGAAACCGATTCCCCTTCACGGACCAGTAAGCACTCAATGTATAGTCCATGCGTATACACGGTGTGTACAGTGCGCCGTATGCGCACGTTCCACACATTCCTCTCGCCCTGGCTGTCTTCCGTCCGGCAACCGCCGGCCGGTGTCCACTGGCGCTGGGACCGGCTCCTGCTGGCGGTGTGCGCGGTGGCCGCGCTCGTGGTGGGGCTGTTGTCCCCTGCCGACACCTCACAGCAGGCGTGGGGACTGTCCTCCGCCGTGGGCTACGGCTGCGCCGCCTGGGCGGCATGGAAGTCACCCACCGCCTGGTCCCGCACCCCCGCACTGATCGCGGCCGTCGGCTCCCTCGTCGTACCGCTGCTGTACCTGACGGCGATCGGCAAGGCGCAGATGGAGGTGGGCGTGGTACAGCAGGCGGCAGAGCGGCTGTTCTCCTCCGGCACCCCCTACCACCCCGACCCGCACGCGGTGAAGGACTTCACCCCCTACCTGCCCGGCATGGCCCTGTTCGGGATACCGCGCCTGCTGTTCGGCGACGTCTTCTTCGCCAGTGCCCGGCTGTGGTTCCTCGTCGGCTTCTTCGCGTCCGTGGTCGGCGCTCTGCGCGTCCTGGACGACCGCCGGCGCACGGGGCTGTTCTGGCTGGCCGCCTGTCCGGTGGTGGCGCTGCCGCTGGCCATCGGGGGCGTGGATCCGCCGGTGATCGGGCTGATCTGCCTGGCGCTGGCCTTCGCGCACCGGGGCGATGCCGGGTGCGCCGGTCTGGTCCTGGGCATGGCGGCGGCACTGAAGTGGACCGCCTGGCCCGCGGTGCCGGTGGTCATCGCCCTGCTCGCCGCACGCCAGGGCAAGCGCGCCGGGCTGCGCTGCGGCGCGGCGGCCACGGGGCTCGCCGTGCTGGCCACGCTGCCCGCGGTCCTGGTGGACCCCGCAGCGTTCTTCCAGAACGCACTGGCCTATCCGCTGGGGCTGTCCGCCACCGCCTCAACCGCCCAGAGCCCGCTGCTCGGGCACCTGATCGTCGCACTGGTGCCGCACGGCAAGGCGGTCACCGTCGCCCTGATCGCACTGAGCGCCGCGGCCGTGGCAGCGACTCTGCTCCTGCGCCCGCCCCGCAGCGCTGTGGCCGCCGCCGACCGGCTGGCCCTGGGGCTGGCTCTGGCCATCGCCCTGTGCCCGGCCACCCGCATCGGCTACGCCATCTACCCCGTCCTCCTCCTGGCCTGGCCCCGCCTGACCCTCGCCACCTCGCGCCCACAAGACAAGCCCACGCCCGACCGGCGGATCCTGGCCGTCGGCCTCTGGCCCTCCCGCCGGAAGGCCGAGCTCCGCTCACCGGCATGAGCGGTTGGACAGGTCAATGACAAGCTCGGGGGAAGGTGCCCCGCGGACGGTGGCGTGGCTGCAGTTCCTGTCCTGGCTGAGGTGGGCGGCCCCCTGCTCCCCATGATCTGGACCATCGACTGCATGTCCGCCGGCGCCTTCCACTGCCTCTGTTCCCTTCGGCGTTCTTCGGTGACGACGGCTGCACGCGCTACTCCAAGACCGAGCTGGTTGCTCTCATCGAAAAGGCCCGGGCCACCGCCGACGCCGCAGGGCACTGACGCCGTATGTCCGTGCTGCAGAGCTCAAGATCGAAGGAAAGCAGGTGAGCATGGCAGGCCGCAGGCCCTCACGACGGCAGGTTCTCTCCTACGGCGGCACCACCGTAGGAGCGCTGGTGGCGGGCGGGTACGGCGGGGCGGCACTCCAGCGCATCGCGGATCAGGGCCGGATGCCACCTGCCGCCCCCTCGCGGACGTTGTTCAATGACGCCAGCGGGCTCAACCCGACACGGGTGCGCGGTGTCACCTTCGCGGCATCAACGGCCGCGGACACAGCCGCACGGCTGCAGCCCCTGCTCGGCCGGATCGCCCAAGGCCAGGACCCGGCCCTGGCGATCTCAGGGGTACGGCATTCGATGGGCGGGCAGAGCCTGCTGCAAGACGGCTGGCTCCTGGAGACCCAGCCGATGAACCACGTCAGCCTCGACAGCGACCGGCAGGTCATGCGCGTCGGGGCGGGCGCCACCTGGCGAGAGATCATCCCTGTGCTCAATGCCCGCGGCTGCGCGCCCAAGGTGATGCAGTCCAACCACGACTTCACCATCGGCGGCTCGCTGAGCGTGAACTGCCACGGGTGGCACACCAACAGCCCGCCGATCGCCTCGACCGTCCACAGCCTGCGGCTCCTGACCGCCGACGGCACCGTCGTGACCTGCAGCCCCACCGAGAACGCCGAACTGTTCCGGCTCGCCCTGGGCGGGTACGGAATGTTCGGGGTGATCCTGGAAGCCGATATCGCCGTGGCCCCGAACGTGCTGCTCGCACCGGCCTTTGCCACCGTCCCCACTCGGGAGTACGCGGCTGCTTTCGCCCGCCGGGTCCACGCGCCCGCCGCACGGGTCGAGATGGCGTACGGGCGGCTGTCGGTGGACCCGGACAACTTCCTCCACGAGGCGATCATCGGAACCTACACCCCGGACCCACAGTCCCGCGGCACACGGACGCCGCTGTCGTCCCTGCCGCAGCCCGGCGCACAGCGTGCCATCTTCCGTAACTCCGCAACCAGCCGCGCCGGCAAGGTTCTTCGCTGGTGGCTGGAGCGCGAGGCAGAGCCCTGGCTGGCCGACGAGGTCAGCCGCAACTCACTGCTCAACGAACCCGTCGCCGTCTTCGCGAACTCCACCCCGGAATCCACCGACATCCTGCACGAATACTTCATCCCGCAAGCCCGCCTGTGGGAATTCGTCCGCGCCGCACAGGAGATCATCCCCCGGTCCCGGGGCAACCTGCTGAACGTCACCGTCCGGGACGTCCGCCGAGATGACCGAAGCACCCTGGCCTACGCCCGCCAGGACGTCTTCGGCCTCGTGATGCTCTTCGTACAGGACCGCACCGCTGCCGGTGAAGCACGGATGCAGGCCATGACACGCGATCTGATCGACGCCGCCCTCTCCACCGGCGGCACCTTCTACCTGCCCTACCGGCTCCACGCCGGCAAGGACCAGCTCCACCGCGCCTATCCCGCCTGGGATGCCGCGATGCGCGCGAAGGACCGCTACGACCCGCACGGCGTGTTCCGCAGCGAGCTCTATCACCGCTACGGCCCAGATCGAAACACCGATAACGGCTGAGAGAACAGCCATCATGTTGACCTTGTCGTCCGTATCCCGGACGCACTCCCCACCCCGTCCCTGCAGAAAGGCCATCCCGATCCTGCATCGTCACGGTCGAAGAGCACCGGCCGCAGCCGTCAGGGAGGCCATGGCTGCGCTGGGCGCGCGGCTGCAAAGCCTCCGCTCTTTTTCCGCTCCGACGTCCTGGTCCCGGTCGACCGCATGTCGCAGTGCCGGTGATGCGGAACCGAAACCGCCTCGCGGCTGGAGGACACATGACTCACACGGCAGGCTCCGCAGCCTCTGCCCCTGCCTTCCCGGCCGGCTTCGTGAGCCAGGTACTGCCCGCCGAGGACGGGCAGATGCCCCGGCACCGTGTCCGGCCGGCCCCGTCCCGCCGGCGGCATGCAGGGGCAAGGCGGCCAACGGCGGCGAGGCCGTCCGCCGCGCCGCCGAGCACCGCCCCGACGTCATCCCGCCCGATCTCCGTAGCCCGGTGCTCGGCAGGCTCGCCACCGCCACACAGCTACCTGCTCTCGCCCCGGGACGGCGACAGCGCACGCGCCATCCTGGGCAAGGACGAGCAGGGCGACACGCCGGTCCCCATCACAGGCTGCCGGCCATCCCCCGGATTGCGGTACCAAGCAGCCGAGAGGGGCGAGGCCGACGCGGTCGCCGGGTTGCCGACGGCAGAGCACACCGTCGCCCCCGCAGCAGCCCGACTCCCCGCTCGACAGCACGCGTCGATGGACCGTCCCTGCCTGCGGTCGCCATACCACCCCAGAGGCTCACCGCAGCCACGCGGATCGATGTCCGATGCCCGCCTGGAGGCGGGCTGCGAGCTCTCACCTCCCCGGTGTTTGACCTTGTAGTTGCTGGAAGGACGAATCTGGCGTCATGTTGTCCATCAGCGATTTCAGCCGTATGTGCTGCCTGTCCCCGCAGACCCTGCGGTTCTACCACTCCGAGGGCCTGCTCGTCCCCGCCCACGTCAGCGAACAGACCGGATACCGCTCCTACACCTTCGACCAGGTCGAACAGGCCATGGCGATCACGGTGCTGCGCGGCACGGGAATGCCCGTCAAACTCGTCCGGCAGGCCCTCGACGAGCCCGACACGGCCCTGAACCTCCTGCGGCAACACCACGGAGAGCTGAAGCGCCAGCGGCAGGCCCAGGACGAGGCGATCAACGACGCCCGCGAGCTCCTCACCGCCTGGCCGCAGGTGCAGGCGCGCCACGTCCCCGAGACGACCGTGATCTCCAAGCCGGTGCCCGGCTCCTCGCTCCGGGACGCCCAGCACGACTGGGGAGCGCTCGATGCCGCTGTCGGCGCCGCCGTTCAGGAGATGGTCCGGACCGTGGAGTCGTTGGGGGCCGTCGTGTCGGGAACCCCGTGGCGGGCCCTGGCCCGTGAAACTCCCGAGCAGAAACGGCAGTTGCGCACCGCAGAGGGACCGCGCTGGCTGGTGAAGGTTCCTCTCGACGCGGACGGGACAACGCTCGCCGCGCTGCCCGGTGACATCGAGGTGCAGACTTTTGAGGCCCGGGAAGAACTGTCGCTATTCCTCCCGGGCAAAAGCTCGATGCCCAAATACGGTACGGCGATCTCCCGCCTGTTCGCGCATCCCCTCGACGGCGCTTACGTCGACATCGGCGGCCTGCGCCAGCTGCTGCACGACGACGGCATCGAAACCGCCGTGGCGATCCGCAGGCTCGACCCGGCCGGCACAGCCGCATGACGCCACCGACTTCACCGCGCAGCCGAGAGGCGGTCGCAAGGGTGTATCCCTCTTGTCGGGGAGTACGGAGAACGCGGTCCTCCCGTCTCCGGCGTCCTCGGAGGGCATCGCCATGGCCACGGCTTTGCTGAACAGGTTGGCGAAGGTGAAGAGTTCGCTCTCGAAGATGACAGATGGGTGCGCGCATCAGAGGCCAGCAATGTCACCGCATTGATCTCGCCGGTATCCAGCGACCCAAGTACGGGGCGGATGAAGCGGTCGGGGAGGTATTTCTCGATCCGGTCGGCAAGCGAGTGGATGACGTAGTGGCTGTGATAGGACTCCTCGTGGCCGCAGGGCGGCCAGCGCTGCTGAAGCAGCAAAGCCTCCTCGGTTTTCGCGTCCGGCTGCTCCCCCGGGGGCAACTTCTCGACGAGCTCGCGCAGGGCGGACACGCGACGCTGGTTCGCGTGCCCCCCGCCGTCCTTGTGCGTCCGCGATCTGCGCCTGGAGTTCCCACAGGTAGGCCCGCGCCTCATCCGCCCGCGTTGTCATCGCGCTTTCCCGTTTCTCCTGCACCCCTCATCCCTTCAGTCTGGAGGCAGTTGGGCAAACGCGTCAGCCCTCGTGCGGATCAGGCCACTTCGAGCCGCGACAGTCACCACCGACAACACCCACCCGGCCGGCGACCGAGCCCGACTAGCAGGTGTGTGCTTCTTCCTGGCACGGTTCGAGGATGGTGGTGGGGTCGAAGAAGCGGGCCGAGGGCTTGGCGCGAACGTCGCCGGTGGTGATGTCGCGGATCACGATGCCCTCGTCCTCGGTGAAGCTGGGGTCCGCCTTGTAGCCGCCGAGGTAGATCCCCTCCGGGCCGGACTTGTTGGCTGTGACGATGTGCAGGTAGTCACCGGTACGGCTCTTCCAGAGGGCGCTGCGGACCGGATCGCGCCAGTCGGTGTTCATCGCGACGACGTCGACTCCCATGCGGGCGAGGACCTGGGCGGTCTCGGGCGGCATCATGTCGACGTCCTGCATGAGGGCGAGCCTGGCGTAGTCGCGGTCGATGACGAGGTAGTCGTCCGACAGCCGGCCCTCGGGGAGCTTTTCGCCGCGCTTGTGGTGGGTGCGCCGGTAGTCGTAGGACTGCCCCGTCGAGGTGATCAGGGTGCTCTTGGGCACCTCGGTGCCGGTGGCCGGGTAGTGGATGAGCAGGTCGGTTCCGCGCCCTGTGGCGAACGACGTGAGTTTCGCGAGGCCCGCCGCGTCGGAGCCGGGGAAGTAATGGGCCGGAAAGACGATCAGGCGCAGTTTCTTGCCGGCGGACTCGGCCTGGGATGCGGCCTTGGCCGCGGCATCGAGGGCTGCCTGCCAGGGCGCTGTGCTGGGGCCGGGGTCGACAGCCGCGGCGGTGAAGGTGGTCGGGTCGGGCTGGTGGAACTGCTTTTGCGTATATGGCTCCAGGGTGTCCTGGCCCATCAGGGAGTACATTGCGGGTTTGCGCTCGACCGGGAAGGTCCGTGACGTACGCACGGGAATCTCGCCGTAGCCGATCTGATCGGACTGGCCGCTCACGTCCGCGAGCACCTTGCCGTCATGGGTCATGATGATGCTGCGCGACCCGAAATCGAAGTCGTAGGGGAACGGCGACGGCACGGTGAAGGTGTTCTGCGTGAACACCTCGGGTTTGGTTCCCTTGGTGCCCTTGCCCCAGCGGTTCGCGACAATCATGGCGAAGTCGTTCTCGAAGGTCCGGACACGAACGAAGTCGGTGTCGATCCCGACGTTGGCGGGCGCGATCAGGATGTCCGCTCCCTGCACCGCGGCCGCTCTGGGGAACTGGGAGTTGAACATGTCGGAGCAGATGACCAGCGCCATCCTGCCGTATTCGGTGTCGAAGGTCGGGATCGGTTCGAAGGAAGAGGCGTTGTACGAGGACTCGATCAGGTGGTTGCGCTTGTGATAGACGCCGCGGGTTCTGCCGTCCGGGCCGAGGAGCACGGCCGAGTTGTAGTACCGCTTCGTGTCCGGCTCGTAGACGGGCATGCCGAACGCTATGTAGGCGTGATGCTGTCTGGCGACAGCGCCGAGCGCGTCGGTCGTTTTTCCGGGGACCTCCTCCGCGGCCTTCGACATCTCCGCACGGCTGAAGAAGGAGTAGCCGCTGGTGGCCATCTCCGGCAGCACGATGAGCTTGGCGCCCTTGCCGGCTGCCCGGTTGGCCAGCTCGACCATCTTGGCGCGGTTGTTCTCCACCTTCCCTTCTTCCGGGGCGAAGTGAATCGTCGCGGTCTTCAGGGACTTGGGTGCTGGTGATGCGTTCGCCGCGGCGGCACTCGTGGGCTCGTGGCCCGGTAGCAGGGGAATCAGCCCTGCCAGAACAGCCGCCACCACGGCCGACCGGACCCGGTGGCGACGGAACAGCGGAATCCGCTTCAAGGATGTCTCCGATCTCATACGGCGGGCACCTTCTTCGAGTACCTCAGAGCAGCACTCAGGAGGTTGCGCGGGATTTCCGGGTGCATGCTGAAATGGAGATGGATATAGCTGGCCGCCACGTTGTTGAGCACAAAGCCCGCACGGCGGCGTTCACCCGTGCTCGTGGTCACCTCGTACAGATTCGGCTCGATCTCGGCAGTGGTGATACGGGACTGGTGGAACTCCTGACCACGGGCACGCTGCCCCGCCTCGCCGAGCGGAGACGGCGCCTGTGTGCGCACCTCGACGTAGTGGATGGCCAGGTACCGGCGGTCCATCACCACGTCGATCGGGAGGATACCGGTCATGGTCGCGGCTTTTCCGTCGAATCCGGTCAGCGAGCGGGCGAGGTACATCATCCCGCCGCACTCCGCGTAGATCGGCATTCCTCGCCCGGCGCGCGCCCTCAGCTCGTGCGCCAGTGAGCGGTTGGCAGCCAGCTCAGCGGTGAAACTCTCCGGGTAGCCACCGCCGAGGTAGACCGCGTCGACGCCGTCCGGCAGTTGGGAATCGACGGTGGGCCGGAACGGCACCAACGTGAACCCGGCGTCCTCCAAAGCGCGCAGGTTCTCCTCGTAGTAGAAGCAGAACGCGGCGTCACGGGCCACCGCCAGCCGTACGTGGGACGCATCGGGGCCGGTTCCGCGTGGCGGATGGTGTGCGGATGTCTCGCCGGGGTGGGGCAGTACGGTGCGGGTGGTCGCCAGCAGCCGGTCCACGTCCACCGTGCGGCCGGAAGCGACCTGCGCGGCAGCGCGTTCCGCGGCAGCGGTCGGGTTCTCCTCGACCGTGGTCAGCCCGAGATGCCGCTCGTCGACACGCAGGTGCTCGCTGCGCTCGACCCAGCCGGCCACGAGCTCTCGCAGCCGGTCCGGCAGCGCGGTGAGGACCATTTCGGCGTGGGTGCGGCTGCCGACCTGGTTCAGGACACATGCCGCGATCCGGACCTCGGGGTCGAAGGCCATCAGGCCGCCGAGCACGGCTCCGGACGTACGCGTCATTCCCCATACGTCCATGACGACCACGACGGGAAGCCCGAGGAGCTTGGCGATATGCGCCGCGCTCCCCTTCTCCGTGCCGTTCTCCCCGTCGTACAGCCCGCCCATGGCCTCGATCACGCACACATCCGCCTCCGCGGACCAGCGGCTGAAAGAGCCGCGCACCCCCTCGGCCCCCATCATCCACAGGTCCAGATTGATCGAGGGGCGTCCGGTGATCTCCCGGTGGTATCCGGGGTCGATGAAGTCGGGGCCGATTTTGAACGCCTGCACCTTCAGCCCGCGTTCGCGCAGGAGGCGCAGCACAATGGCCGTAACGGTCGTCTTGCCCGCGCTGCTGTGCGTCGCGGCGACCACGAATGCGGGCCGCGACCGCGGTGCGGGGTCGGTGCTGGCCGTGTTCTTCACTGCTGCCCCTCCAGAACGAGCCGGATCTTCAGTGGAGTGACGCAGAGTACAGCCAGGTTCCGGACCGGCGCTGTCAAAATGGTTCGCCGGGTTCTCTTTGCCCAGGCGGCATTTCGAGCGCTTCCCGCTGGCCGGTGAAGGGGGCGACCCGGGATGGTCCGGACGTGGCCGACTCCATACACTCCATTCCGGCAAGCACCACAAGATCCACCGGTATCTCCTTGACTCCATCGCACTCCACAGCGCTCCGCAGCAGGCAGGCGAAAGACACCGTGAATCGCAGCGTCGGACCCATCACCTACAGCCTGGCCACAACCGTCACCGCAGGGACCCTCGCGCTGACCGCCGCGGCACCCGCCCACGCCGACGACTACCGCTACTGGTCGCTACGGCACGGAGACAACGGCGTCTGGCGCACCACGGCCGAGGGCCCGGGTACCTACCGCCCGGCCGACGGCGCGGTGGAAGGGCTGCGCTTCGCCGTCTTCCAAGCGGATACGAAGGAATCCGTAGTCCCCCGTGCTCCCGCCGACTTCGAGGCAATCTGCGCCTCCACCCCGACGAAGACAGGCACCAAGCGGGTCGCCCTGGTCCTGGACTTCGGCACGGCACAGGACGCCCCGTCCGGGGCGAAGCCCCCGCCGGTACGTTCGCACTGCGTGCAGTTGCCGCCACAAGCCACCACCGCGGAGGCACTGGCCAAGGCCGCGCCGCCACTGCGGTACGCACCCTCGGGGTTGCTGTGCGCCATCGCGGGCTATCCGCGGCACGGCTGCGCCGAAGCCGTAACCGACAGCACCGAACGCGCGAGCGGCAGCGACAGCCCTCGCAGTGGCGGCGGTTCGGGCGGCGGGCCGTCCGTGGGGCTGCTGCTCGGAGGTGGCATCGTTGTTGCCCTGGTCGGCGCGGCGGCGTGGCAGGCCCGGCGCCGCCGCAACGCCTCCTGAACGTACCTCGGTCGGCTTTGCCGACGCTCAGCCGGCCAATGTTCCTGCCGGTGCTTGCCGGCCGACCGCACGCCTTCACTTCCCGAGCTGATGCCTCAGCTGATTCCGCAGCCCTGATTGTCCGTACTGACGCCGTCCATTCTGCTGCCCCATGCCCAGTCGGCGGACCGGTCGTCGACCCAGATCTTCCGGGCATAGCACCTACCACCGGGGCCATGGTCGATCGCGTACACGATCAGACCTGAGGCGGCTCTGAAAGACCGAGCGCGACCGTGGAGCTGATCCGGTACCTCCGCATAGCCCGATGGGCGGTAGCACCAGGACGTGCCTCGGTACTCGGGCTCCGCATAGAAGCAGACTTTTCCGTCCCCTTGGATCGGTGTCGACGGTGCTGCGATCGCAAGCGGCGTGGACAGAGCAAGAGCTGAAACGAAAGCTGCCGCAATGACGGAATGACGCATGCGCGTGCTCCAGAGTAGTCGATACAACCACGTCAGGATCCCAAGGGATGCCGCCGGAAAACGCTTGCAACACTCTGAGAACACATATCGCAAAGCCCTCCCTGACCTCGCCTTTCAGGAGGGCCCGACATGGAAAGACACACGTACGGCGCAAGGACAGCTCACCGGAAAGCAGGCGTCAGTCCACTCGCGGCGCACGGCGATCGTGAAGTGTTCCACCTTGGTGTAGGCGCAGTCACTCCATCAGGCGCGCGAACCCATGCGCGAGGCACCCGTGAAATCCGCCCACCCTCGGGTAACCCTGGACGACATACCGCGCCCCCTCCAGTACCGCGAAGCCGGGTCCACCCCACGCAGACCCGGCCTCGTCCCACCGATCCCCTACCCCTGCCTCCTACTCACCCCCGCCGCAATACCGAGCCCCCCGCAAAGCGCGCCGAATCGCCCAGCTCCTCTTCGATGCGGATCAGCTGGTTGTACTTCGCCGTGCGGTCGGAGCGGGAGAGCGAGCCGGTCTTGATCTGGCCACAGCCGGTCGCCACCGCCAGGTCCGCGATGGTGGTGTCCTCCGTCTCGCCCGAGCGGTGCGACATGACGGCCGTCCAGCCCGCCTGGTGGGCGGTGGCCACCGTGGCCAGTGCCTCGGTCAGGGTGCCGATCTGGTTGACCTTGACCAGGACCGAGTTGCCGACGCCGGTGCGGATGCCCTCACGCAGCAGCGTCTCGTTGGTGCAGAACACGTCGTCGCCGGTGAGCTGGCAGCGGTCGCCGACGCGCGCGGTCAGCTCGCGCCAGCCGTCCAGGTCGTTCTCCGCCATCGGGTCCTCGATGGAGACGATCGGGTAGGCGTCGATGAGCTTGGCCAGGTAGTCGGCGTTCTCGGACGGGGTGCGGCGCACTCCCTCGCCCGCGTAGTCGTACACCCCGTCGCGGAAGAACTCCGACGACGCCGGGTCCATGATCAGGCCGATGTCCGCGCCGGGGCGGTAGCCGGTGCGCTCGATGGCGCTCATCACGAAGTCGAGCGCCTCCTCGGCGGTACGCAGCGCGGGCGCGAAGCCGCCCTCGTCGCCGACGCCCGTGGAGTGCCCGGCGGCCAGCAGATCGCGGCGCAGGGTGTGGAAGACCTCGCTGCCCATGCGGACGGCTTCGGCGAAGGTGTCCGCGCCCACGGGCGCGATCATGAACTCCTGGAAGTCCAGCGGATTGTCGGCGTGGGCCCCGCCGTTGACGATGTTCATCATCGGCAGCGGCAGGAGACGGGCGTCGGCGCCACCGAGGTAGCGGTAGAGAGGCCGGCGGTGGGCCGCCGCGGCGGCCTTGGCGGCGGCGAGGGAGACGCCGAGGATCGCATTGGCGCCGAGCCGGGACTTCGTGGCGGTGCCGTCGAGGGCGACCAGCGCGGCGTCGAGACCGGCCTGGTCCGCCGCGTCCCGGCCGCGTACGGACGCCGCGATCTCCCCGTTGACGTGGGCCACCGCGCGGTCGACGCCCTTGCCGTGCCAGCGCGCGGAGTCCCCGTCGCGCAGTTCCACGGCCTCCCGGGCACCGGTGGAGGCGCCGGAGGGGACCGCCGCGCGCCCCAGGGACCCGTCCGCCAGGACGACGTCGACCTCGACCGTGGGGTTTCCCCGGCTGTCGATGATCCGGCGGGCGGTGACGGTCTCGATGGTGGTGTCGACGGTTCCGGCTGCCTGTGCGGACATGAGGGAGGTCCTTCCCGTTGTCGTATGCCGTGGCCCCGGCTGCGACAACGCTGGCGCTGAGCCCGACAAGCGAAACCCTACAGCATTGCTGCACAGCTTTGCTGAGCAGTTTGGCTGGACAGTTTTGCTGTACAGCAACACCGTGGAAGACAGACGCGCAGGTCAGGTAGCAGGTCGAATGCGCGGCTCCGACGGCCGACGAGGTAAAGTGCCCTATGCCCAACCCGGAAGCCGCCGCCATCGCCGCCGAACTGCGCACCGCGATGAGCAAGCTCACCCGACGCGTCAAGCACGAGGACCGCATCCCCCTGGGCCAGGTCGCGGTGCTCGGCGCGCTCGACCGCGACGGCGCCATGACCACCAGCGACCTCGCCGCCGATCAGCGCGTACGCCCGCAGTCGATGGCCCGGGCGGTGGGGCTGCTCATGGAACAGAACCTGATCACGCGCCGGGCGCACCCCACGGACGGCCGCAAGACACTGGTCGAGCTGACGGACGCGGGCCGGGCGGCGCTCGAAGCGGAGCGCGGCCGCAGGGTCGGCTGGCTCGCGCAGGCCATCGAGGCCGAGCTGACGGACGAGGAGCGGGCGCTGCTGGCGCGGAGCGCCGCCCTGCTGGAGCGGCTCGCCACGCGCTGAGCCCTGACAGGCAGCGTTCGCCCCGTAAACCACACCCCCATAGCCCCACCCCCGTGATCACACCCGTTCCCACGCGCCCCGGACCCGGCCGAGGGCCCGGGACGCGCGGGGCGATCAGCCTCCTGCCGCCGCTCCGGCGGCGATGACCTCGCGGTTCACTTCGCGGACGCGATCGGGATCGACCTTGAGTTTGCGCCGGTCGTACGTCCAGAAGCCGTTGAGTTCGTTCTCCAGGTCGGAGACCTGCGTGTAGACCGAGCCGGACAGCTGCTCGCCCGCCTGGCGCAGGTAGAACTTCCGGGTGTTCTCGACGTACTTCCGGGTCAGCGCCTCCGTGTCGGCCACCCCGCTGTAGATCACGGTGGGGGTGCCGGGCCACATGTGGCCGGGGGTGCGCAGGGTGAAGCCGCCGTGTTCGCCGTCCATGGCGGCCCGGCGGTCGTCGGGTGCGGGCGGGTCGACGTTGTTGTAGTCGTGGTGGTCGATGATGTCGCCCTTGCCGGAGTCGCCCTTGGAGTTGCAGCAGTTGACGCCGCTGTGCGCGTTGACGACGCGCGAGGGGTCGGCGGCCTTGACGGACTCGGCGAGGCGGCCGGTGGCGTCGCGGTCCCACTCGCCCCAGCCCTCGTTGAAGACGACGTAGCCGCCGAGAGCCGGGGAGTTGTGCGTCTGCCGCATCATCTCCCGGGCCTGCTCGGTGAACGCGCGCTGCCCCTGCTCGCCGCTGATGTCGCCGGAGACGAAGTCCTGCCACACCAGCAGTCCGAGCCGGTCCGCGTGGTAGTACCAGCGGGGCGATTCGACCTTGATGTGCTTGCGTACCGCGTTGAAGCCGAGCTTCTTCTGCCCCTCCAGGTCGAAGCGGAGCGCCTCGTCGCTGGGCTGGGTGTAGAGGCCGTCCGGCCAGAAGCCCTGGTCCAGCATGGCGAGGGAGAAGAAGGGCTTGCCGTTCAGTACGAGCTTGGGGTGACCGCCGACCTTCTGTACGCCGATGGAGCGCATCCCGAAGTAGCTCTTGACGGCGTCCTTCGACCCGCGATCGCGGAGGGTGACTTCGAGGTCGTAGAGGTAGGGGTCGTCGGGCGACCACAGGTGCCGGCCGCGCACCTTCAGGCGCAGGTCCGCGTTGGCCGCTCCGGTGATCCTGCCGACCACCTTGCCCTTCTTGTCCCGCGCCACGGCCGTGACCTTCGCCCGCGCGGAGGCGTTGTGGGACTCCGCCTTCAGCGTGAGGGTGCCGCTGTCGATGTCGGGGGTGCTGACGATCCTGTCGACGGCCGTCCTGGCGACGGGTTCCATCCAGACGGTCTGCCAGATGCCGGAGGACTGGGTGTAGAAGATGCCCCCGGGGCGCGGTGTCTGCTTGCCCTTCGGCTGGTTGCCGCCGCCGGTGTCGGTGACCCCGACGATGATCTCCTGCTTGCCGCCCCTCTTCAGCGAGTCGGTGATGTCGGCGCTGAATCCGGTGTAGCCGCCGGTGTGCCGGGCCACCTGTTGGCCGTTGACCCACACCCGCGCCTCGTAGTCGACGGCACCGAAGTTGAGCTTGAGGCGCTGTGCGTGGCCGACGTGCCAGCTTCTCGGGACGGTGATGAGCCTGCGGTAGAACATGTGGTCCTCGTGCCGCTCGATCCCGGAGAGCTGCGACTCGACGGGGAACGGCACCGTGATCTTCTCGGCCAGCGTCTTGCCGAACGGTGGCTGCTCGTCCTTACGGGCACCGGCGAACTCCCAGCGTCCGTTGAGGCTCTGCCACTTCACCCGCTTCTCCTGCGGGCGGGGATATTCCGGCAGTGGGTTGTCCGGGTCCACCTTGTCGCCCCATGTGGTGGTCAGCCGGTGGGTGGAGTGATTCCCGGCAGCGCGGATCACCGTGGGCACGGGCTTCCCGCCGCTGGTGAGCCCTCCCTTGCCGTCGTAGGCGAAGCGTACCCGCTGCCCCTTCTGGATGGGCCCGGCCAGCGTGAGGACGACGCTGCGCGGGTCGCTCTGGTCCCTGACGACCGATGCGACGGGCATGTCCGTGGAGTCGACCTCCAGCGTCACGTGGTCCTTCAGCGCCTCGGTCAGGCCGACGTCGCCCTCGAACGTCGCCCGCAGCCGGCGCCCGTCGGTGCCGACGGCGAGGTCCACCGGGTACGGCTCGAAGCCGTCCGGCGGGGTGAAGGCCGACTCGGGGACCGGCTGCCTCGTGACGTCCGGGCTCTGCCAGCTCAGCACCATGTTGGAGCCGCCGCTGTCCTGGAACATCTCGTAACGGAAGTCATACTGCCGGCCGGCGGTGAGCTCGACGGCTTCGCTCTTGATCTCGACGTCCCAGTCGGGCACCCAGTGATCGATGACCGGCTTGCCGTCGATGAAGAACCGGAAGCCGTTGTCGCCCTTGGCGAAGAAGGTGAACTTCCCGCTCCTGGGCACCTCGATCTTGCCGCTCCACCGGGCCGTCGTGTGCTCGGTGCGGCCCGTGGCGATCCGGAAGGTCGAGCTCAGGTCGGGGAAGTCGACGGCCGGCTCCAGGATCGTCGCGCCGGGTTCGGCGAAATCGCGGGCACCGGGCTTGGACATCCGGAAGTACTCGCCCTTGAGGCCGTGTCCACCCGCACGCAGGTCCTCTGCCGCTTGGCCGGCGGCCTGACCCGCCGCCCGCGCGGGGAGCGCGAAGCCGCTGACGGACAGCGACGCGGCGAGGGCGAACAGCAGGGTGCGGAGCAGGAGTTGCGGGGACGGTCTCCGGGTGCGTCTCACGCGGTGTCTCCAGCGCGGGACGCCTCTGGCCCGCAGGCTCAGGCGATACGAAGAAGGAAACATAGTCAAACAGTTAGGCACAGCCTGCACCGTAAAACAACAGTTCTGCACGGGAATTGGCCGAGGAACGGCCACTCTTCGATCCCGACCGACCTCAAGCAGCCCCAACCGGTCTCGATCGCCCTCAATCGCTCTCGGCCGGTCGGGGTGACGTACGACGGAGGGGCGGGAGGTCATGGCCTCCCGCCCCTCCAACGCACCCCGGCGCGTCCCGCGCCCAGTCAGGGAATAGGCGGCCGGGCGGGCGCCGGGCAGGCCGGCTCGTACTCCTCGATCAGCCGCAGCGTGCCCCCCAGCCCCCGGACGAGCAGCGAGCAGACCGTGCCCCGGTCCAGTTCCCGCCGTGCGATCCATTCGAGGGTGACGCCCTCGACGCTGGAGAGCCAGCCGACCAGTGCCGTACGGGCGAGCGCAGGTATCTCCGCGCGGCCCCAGGCGGCGTGCGCGATGGTGCCGAGCAGCTGCTCGCGGACCGCGTCGCGGATGGCGAGCACCTGCGCGTCGAAGCCGACGCCGCCGGTGACGATGGCGCGGTAGGCCGCCTGGTGGTGCTCCGCGTACCGCAGATAGCCGTCGACCGTGTGCTGGACCCGCTCCATGGGCGGCAGGTCGTGGGTGCTGGAGGCGCGCTGGACCAGTCCGGCGACCGCGTCCTCGATGATCGCGAGGTAGTAGCCGCGCTTGTTCTTGAAGTAGTAGTAGATCAGCCCTTTCGCGACACCGGCCTGGCGGGCGATGTCGTCCATGGACAGGGCGTCGTAGGAGGTGTCGGCGAACAGCCCCCTTCCGATGGCGATCAGTTCGGCACGGCGCGCCTGCGAGCGCTCGGTGGCGCGGGCGGTCCGTGGGGCACCTGGTCCGCGCTGTTGACTATTATTCAATTCGAGCCCTAGTCTCCAACTGCCACGGGTTTTCCGCAGTATGGCAGAGGTACGCCACCTGCGGCTTCGTCCCGTAGCCGCTCCACACAGGCACTTCCCTCGCGCGCTCGCACGTGTCCACGGCTGCGCTCGCAGCCGGTCCATCGCTGCCCCGGGGAGGAAGCAGTGAGCAAGAACAAGCGGCCGTTGTCTCAGGGACGCACTTCCTGGAGAAAGACCGCGGTGACGGCGATCCCCGCGGTGCTCGCCGTCGGCGCGATGGCCTCGGTGATGGCCGAGGGCGCGCTGGCCGCCTCGTTCGCCGTCTCGGGCACCAACTTCCAGGTCTCCTCGGGCAAGCTGACCAGCCAGGGCCTGGCTTCGTACGTGCACACCGACCGCGATACGGGCGGCAAGGGGCACCCGGTGGCCCTGCTCGGCCTGGGCAAGGCCGTCCTGAGCGACATCTGCCAGGCGGCCGAGGTCAAGACGCCGGTCGGCACGGTGGTGTTCAAGCTGACCGCGGGCGGCGACGCCGGCCAGGTCACCGCCGACAACCTCGTCATCGACGGCGAGGACCTGGTGGGCGACGCCCGGTTCGGTACGGCGCAGATCGGACGGGACGCCTCCACCCTCGACCAAGTGCCCGGTGTCCAGGGCGAGAAGGGCAAGTTCGGGCTCCAGGCCGGGAACATCGAGGTCGCCGGGGTCAGGTCGCACGCCTGGTCCGCCACCGGCGGCAACTTCCGCCTCAAGGGCCTGCGGCTCGACGTGAGCCTGGGCGGCAAGAAGTGCTTCTGAGCAGCCGGGGCCCCATCGCCCGGCGCCGGCCCGTGCGGCGCCCGGCCGTCCGGCTCCCCTGGCCCGAGCGGCGGGCGGCGTTCCGCGGCTGGCGGCGGACCCGGCCGTTCTGGGCCGGACTGCTGCTGATCCTGGGCGGCGCGGAACTGCTGCTCGTACCGCTGTCACCGCTGACCGTACTGATCAACCTCGGCCTGGGCGGCCTGGCCGCGATCGGCATCGGCCTCGCGCTGATCGTGGCCGGACTGTTCCTGTGGCTGCGCCCCTCCGCCCACCACTACGTGAGCCTGCACGCGCTGATCCTGTCCGTCCTGTCCTTCGCGGCGACCAACCTGGGCGGGTTCCTGGTGGGGATGGGGCTGGGGATCGCGGGGAGCGCGATGGGGTTCGGGTGGACGGTGGTGGAGGGGGGTGATGAGCGTACGGGGCCGACCGTGGCCGAATCTGGGCCCGGGGGCGGGTCCGGGGGCGGGGCCACGTCCGGGACCGGGTCCGGG
>NZ_LGCW01000046.1:0-19249 GCF_001279365.1 Streptomyces sp. NRRL F-5755
CCGCCGCTACGAACGCAAGCCCGAACACTTCCTCGCCTTCACCGCCATCGCCTCAACCCTCATCTGCCATCGACGACTCCAAATGAAATGACGTCTTAGGAAGTCCCTGTGGTAGCCGGGCCTTCGCCCGCCCCAGTGATCGAATCTCAACACGCACAATGCCGGACGGCAGCAAGCTGACCAGGCTGGGACGTACACGTTGCCCATGGTCGGCGGATATGCGACATCACCCGTGAAGGGCAAGGGTGCCGTCGCAGAGCTGCCAGTCATCTCTCTATAAGACCTGCTGGACTGATCGCGAAACGCGCCAGCCCAGACAGGACCGAACACCATGTCGATTACCACCGCCGCTTCTGCCAACGGTCAACATCTGTCGTCTCGGACCTCGCTGATGGGGTGGCTCGCGGTGGTCTCGGTCATGATGGGTATCTTCGCCATCGTCACCAGCGAGATTCTCCCGATCGGTCTGCTGACCTCGATCGGCTCGGATTTCACCGTCTCGGACGGAATGGCCGGGCTGATGATGACCATGCCCGGCTTTCTGGCGGCTGCCGCCGCTCCGCTCGTCACCGCGGCCACGGCACGCTTCGACCGCCGGCTGATGCTGTGCGTTTTCATGCTCCTGCTTGCACTGGCGAACTTCCTCGCCGCCGCGGCACCCGACTACTGGCTCGTGCTGATCTCTCGGGTCATGGCCGGAATAACGATCGGTGGTTTCTGGCCGATTAGTGTGGGGCTGGCCGGCCGGCTGGTGCCACCAGCCTTCGTCGACAGGGCAACTGCTGTGATCTTTTCTGCTGTACCGTTGGGTTCCATTCTCGGCGTACCGGCCGGCACCCTCATCGGCCATTTCGCCGGATGGCGAACGGCTCTCAACGTCATGGGAGTTCTGGCGGCCGGCGTACTGGTCATGCTGTTCGCCTTCATACCGCCGCTTCCCTCGATCCAGTCCACACGGCTGGGTGTCCTCGGCAGCGCGCTCCGCAGCGCCAGCACCCGGTTCGCGCTCTTGCTGACGTTCCTTATCGTGTTGGCCCACTTCGCCACCTACACCTATGTCACGCCATTCCTGGAGCAGGTCACTCACGTCAGCGATGGTCTGATCACTACGTTCTTGCTGCTTTACGGTGCCGCCGGCATCCTCGGAAATTTTCTGGGCGGCGCTTGGGTGGCCCGATATCCCCGGAGTGTCTTCGGGCTTGCGGCCGGGCTGATCGCCGCAGCGACCCTCCTGTTCCCAGTGTTGGGCCGCTGGAATGCGGGCGCGGTGGTTCTGCTGATCGTGTGGGGCATTGCGTATGGTGCCGTGCCAGTCGCGTCGCAGACTTGGTTCTCCAAGGCGGCACCGCACACGCCGGAAGCGGCGTCGGTCCTGTTCACCTCCTCCTTCCAGGCAACGATCTCTACCGGTGCTCTCGCAGGGGGAATCATCTTGGACCGCACCTCTCCATCCACGCTCATGCTGCTGGGCGGATGCACCGCGGTTCTCATGCTTCTGGTGGTAGGGGCACGCTTCGCCGAGTGTCTTACTGGTCCGTACCGCACGGAGCAGCGTCGAACGCGTGAATAACCGGCGCACCGACAAGAAGGCACGCTGCGGCCGGGCGCGCCCGGCGCCTGGTACGGGAACGGCCTGCTGCGCCGTCCGTGTCTCGTGCCGGGCTGCGGAGGGCCTACGAGGGCCGGCATCGGCATGCGCCCGTGCCAGTTCCTCCGGGCAGGCAGCAGCTGAGGAATGTACGCGTCTACGCCTCCGCCATGCCGGGCGCGCAGCGGACCGGAAGGCCGCGAGCGGTCGCGAGATCGCGCCATAGATTCCTCGCCGGGCGGGCGCCGGAGGAAGTTGCCCAGCGAGGCGCCCCGCGACGCCGTCCAACGCCAGTCCGATTGACGCGCCAACGGCGGTGACAGCACGCCGCCGCCGGGAAAGCCGGACGTGGTGTCCGGAGTCGGAAGCGCGCAGGCTGCGACCCTGGCCGCCCTCGGCGCCGTTGCCGCGCATGGCGCCCAACCTCGCGATCAACGCGCCATGTTCACGGTGGCTGTTGCAGGAACGCCCGATGTCGACGACGGCGTTGCTGTAGCCCCCGTTGCCCCCGTTGTCGTCGGCATCCGGGTCGACGAACAGGGAACCTTGCATCACCTATCGCGCAGGTTATAAGTTGTAACTACAGCGAGCGCTTGAAGCTCTGCGCTCGATGCATCTTGCCCTCGGAACGAAAGAGAACCGCCGTGATCTATCACCAGATTCGCCTCGCCATGCGTCCCGATGTCCCCAAGGACAAGGTCGACGAAGCGCTCGGCCTGCTGCGCAGGATGGGCCAGGAGATCGACGCCGTCGAACACTGGGCCGTCGGCCGTGACATCGGCGGCGACTTCGACTATGGCGCCCTCTTCGTGGTCAAGGACATCGATGCGTACCGCGCGTACATGCACGCCCCGCTCCATCGCCAGGTCGACGAGATCGGTCTGCCGCTGGTTCGGAACATGATTTCCCAGGACCTCACGGACGACGAGGACCCGGAGATCGCTGACAAGATCCGCAAAATCCACGCTGACCGCTTCGCCGGCGATCCCGCCCTCGCCGCCCTGATCGAGGGCCTTGGTTCGTACGAAGGCAGCGGCGTACCGAACGGCTGAACGCCGATCGCGCGAGCCCTCGTTCGGCTCGTCGGCGGGTGCGGGCGGAGGAGGACGGGACGCAACGTCCAAGCGTGCGAAGACGGGCCTCCGCCCAGCGGCACCCGCCGAAAGTGACCGTGGATGAGCACCGTCAAGGTGATCTGGCCACGCGCCGACGCGGACTGAGCCGCGTCCGCACCGCGCGCCCCCGCCTTGTACGGCTGGGGAACACGCCGCGTTGGTTAGACCCGCACGTCCGGAGTTCGCGCACGGAGTGGAAGCGGGCAAGAGGAGGAGCGGAGGGCAGGGCAGCAAGGGGTGACGTCCGGGATGGCAACCCGTCCGCCTCCGTACTCGATGCCGACCGAAACCCAAGGACCCTGACCCCACTCAGCCCAACCGCCCCAAAGGCCCGCCCCTCAATGCTGAATGAGCCCCCCGACGGCAACAGGAGCAACATGGCCCGTCGCAGGAAGCGTCTCCGCCAGATCGAGACCAATATCGACCAACGATGACCGGCGCAGACCAGCCACATCACCGATCGGCGTCCAGGCCGACTCGGCGATTTCGCCGTTCGGTTCGGGGCGGAGTTGGCCGCCGGTGATGCGGACCCGGTAGAAGATGCCGACGTTCTGGTGGTCGGGCAGGCCGGGCCTGGGGCGGTCGGCCGCGGGGATCAGTCGGGAGTCCACGCCCAGAAGGCGTTCGACCTCCGCGTCACAGCCGGTCTCCTCGGCGACCTCCCGGATCACCGCATCGAACGGGTCCTCCCCGTGCTCCACCCGGCCGCCCGGCAGCGTCCAGTTGCTCTCGCCTTTCGGTGATACGTGGCGGGCGAGCAGCACGCGTCCGCCCTCAATACACACGGCGTACGCCGCCAGTCGGAAACTCAACCTCCGCACCTCCCCGCCGGGCCTTGCCCCGGCCGCTAGAACCCTCGTGCCGTACCCCACCGAGCCTGATGCGTTCGCGACTCCCCCACCACATTGCGGCGTCCGCCCCGGCAAACCGCCTTGATCATGCAGTCATCGCGCCGGGGCAAACGACTGGGCACCCTGGGCTGGCTCTCCGTGACGCTGGGCGGCGTGTGTCCGGGATTCCAGGTGCTGGCACCTGACCGGGTGATGTGGGTGCAATGGCTGGCCGGTCTCGCACTGGTCGTGGCAGGTGTGTGGGCGGTGCTGCGTGGGCGGCAGCACACGGTCCGGGTGCTTGCCAGTATGGAAGATATCCCCCGCGGATGAGCAGGTCGTGCTCTTTCTCCTGGCCCTCTCCGACGACACTGGATTCTTTCGGGTGGACGCACTTCGGTGCTTCCGGCTGCTGTTCTCGACGTCGCCGGTTTCGCCCTCCACGGTCCGCGCCGAGGAGGTTCAAGTGGCCCGCTCAGTGCTGCCGTTCGGGCGGATGGTCGCGCTCAGCCGCCCGTCCGGCCGACTGCCGCGCCTGAGTGTCGACCGCAGTTACGCCTCGGACGAGACCTGGTTGACCAGGTGGTGCGCCGCGACGCGGCTGCGGCAGCGCGTCCTGCGGAGCAGTACGTCAGAGCCACGATCCGGTTCGACGCTGGCTGGACGCCGCACCTGACGATACTGGACGGCAGGTTCCCGCTGAGCGGCTTACCGCGCCGTACGCAGCACGCCCTGCGACACGTTCCGCGACCGGTCTACCAGCGATCGGGGGCACCAGCCCGGACCCCCACGACCGCGCGTCCGTGGCCGGTGGCTCTGCCCCATTCGCAACCGGGCGCTTTCCCCAGCAGAGGCGGTCCCTCACCGGCCGGCAGATCGCGACCGACCTTCTGATCACGGCCTGGCCGCTGCGGCTGGGGTTGCTCGGGTCGGCTGCATGGATGACCGGGTGTGGCGCGGCGGCCGATCGCCATCACGATGGTTCGCATCCAATGCGTCTTTCTGCCCGTCTTCGTCCACGACGTACTCGAATGGATCGACTCGCGCCTTCGATGCGGCCCGGTTTCATGCTCGTCCCGCTACTCATCGACCATCAGGTCGACACCATCGGCATCGCCCCGGCGGAGAGAACGCCGGGGCCGTCATCACGCCCACCCGTCAGGTCCTGGCAGGACTGGCCGGGAACTGGACGACCCAGTCCCAGCACGCATCAGGACCAACCTCCACCCCCACGCCAACCACGACCCCAGAACCCCAGAACCCCAGACCCTCCTACCGCCCCACAAGCCCACCGACCATCACCCCAAGAGTGAAATCAAACCGCTCGTGCCCCTCCCCCGCAGTCAGCTCGGCCGCATGCCGAACGGTGTGAGGGAAGGCCGCAGCAGGCAAGGCGGTGAGTCGGCGTTGGAGTTCGTCGCGGTCGAGGACCCAGGCGTCGTCATCGTGGGCCGCTCGCCGGCGGGCGATCGACACCTCCAGGCAGTAGGCGGCGACGTACAGCAGGAGGGCGTCCACGGCCCAGGCGGCGGCCTGCGGTGCGATGCCGCCGGCGAGCAGGATCGCCAGGAGTCCTTCGCCTACGCGCAGGGTCTCCAGGTCGGTGGGGGCCATGGCGAGCGCGGCGCGGGAGATGCCGGGGTATTTCAGGTACTGGTCGCGCAGCTGGGCGCACACGCCGCGGATCTGTTCCTGCCAGGCCGCGGGGTCGGGCTCGGGGAGTACGAGCTCGGAGCACAGCCGTCCAATGAGCAACTCGTCGAGGTCGGACTTGTTGACCACGTGGGCGTAGAGCGAGGCGGGTCCGGTGTCGAGCGCGCCGGCCAGTCGGCGCATGGTCAGCGCCTCGTAACCCTCTGTGGCGATGACGTCCAGCGCGGTGTCGATGACCTGTTCCACGGTGATCGGGGCCTTGCGGCGCCGCAGCCTGGGGGTTGTTTCGGCTTCGGGATTCGGCGGCTGGTGGCGTGCCGCGCGTCGCTCTCTCGGGTTCACCCGGTCATCATAACTTGACGCGAACAGTGTTCGTACGTAGAACAGTGTTCGTGAAGACGAATGTGCAGCAGGACGTGGACGTGACCGTGGTCGGAGCCGGGCCAGTGGGCCTTGTACTCGCCGCGGAGCTGGCGCTTTCCGGAGCGTCGGTGCAGGTGATCGAGCGACGGGCCGAGCCCGACGAGGGGATGAAGGCGGGGGCGATCAACGTGCCGACGGCCGAGGCCCTGGACCGCCGGGGTCTGTTGCCCGCTGCCGAACGGGTGCAGCGGGAGATGCTGGAGCGGGTCGGGTCGTTCGCTCGCGTGGCTGACGACGAGCGGCCGGGTGACGGTCGGCGAGCCCGCGTGCCCCGGTTCACCGGGCATTTCGCGGGGATGGTCCTCGACGCCGGCCTCGTGGACTGGTCCGATCCCGGCCTCGCCGCGCACACCGCGGTCGACGGCGCGCGGATGGTGCCGCAGCGGGAGCTGGAGGAGCTGCTGGCCGGCCATGTCGCGCGGCTCGGCGTGCCGGTGCGCCGCGGGGTGGAGGTCACCGCGCTCGAAGACACCGGCGACGGTGTGCTCGTCGGCACCATCGCCGGCACGGTGCGTACCGGATGGCTGGTCGGGTGCGACGGCGGGCGCAGCACCGTACGCCGCCTCGCGGGCATCGACTTCCCCGGCACGGACGCCGAGCTCACCGGGTTTCTGGCGGTCGCCGACATCGCCGACCCGGAGAAGCTCGCGGACGGGTGGGCGTGGTCGCCCCGAGGCGCGTACCGGTACGGGCCGCAGCCCGGGCGGGTGGTCACCGTGGAGTTCGACGGCGTCCACGCCGGTCTCCCGCATGCTGAGCGCCGGTCCCGCATGACGCCGGTCACCCTTGAGGAGGTGCAGACCAGTCTGCGCCGGGTCTCCGGCACCGATGTCACGCTGACCGCGCTGCGCGGCGCCGCGACCAGCTGGTCCGACAACGCCCGTCAGGCGGCGACGTACCGGTCGGGGCGGGTGCTGCTGGCCGGTGACGCCGCGCATGTGCACTCACCCTTCGGCGGCCAGGGGCTCAATCTCGGGGTCGGTGACGCGATGAACCTCGGCTGGAAGCTCGGTGCCGTGGTCGCCGGGTGGGCGCCCGAGGGGCTGCTCGACAGTTACGACGCCGAGCGGCGCCCCCTCGGTGCCTGGGTGCTGGACTGGACGCGGGCCCAGGTCGGGGTGATGCGCGGGGACGCCAAGTCGGCCGCGCTCCGGGAGGTCGTCGCCGATCTGCTGAGCACCCGGGACGGCACGACGTACGCCGTCAAGCAGATCTCCGGTGTCACACAGCGCCTCGACCTGCCCGGTGACCATCCGCTGGTCGGGCGGTTCGTGCCCGATCTGTGGCTGAGGGACGGGTCCCGTCTGGTCGATCACGGTCACGATGGCGGGTTCCTGCTACTCGACCGCACTCCGGACGGTGCGTTCGCCCGCCTCGCCGGGGCGTGGGGCGGGCGGGTGAGCAGTGTGACCGACGAACACGCGGAGCCTGTCGGGGTGTTGGTACGCCCGGACGGGGTGGTCGCCTGGGCCTCCGACACCGCCGGCACCGCCGCCGTCGGCGATCTTGAGGCCGTCTTGCGCCGTTGGGCCGGAGTGCCGTCGTCCGTTCCCGAGCGCAAGCCGGTGGGCTGATCGTCGTAGCCGTCATCGCCGGTGAGCGGACCGCCCGGTGGGTATGCGCTCTCCAGCCAGTCTCAGCAGGTACGCGACGGGCCGAGCACGTCCGCGACGGGCAGCCGCGCCCTTCCCCATCGGCTTGTACGGTCGCTGCGGGCTCGGGGCCAACCGCCCCGCGGCACGCACCAACCAACCCCGTAGCGTGTATCAACCGGCCCCGCGGCACGTACCAACCCGACCCCCCGCGGCGCGTACCACCCGGCCCCGCCCCTGGCGTACGGACGCCCGGGCCCGCGAGGAACGCAGCGTACGGCCGGGCCACTCCCGTCCCGCCCACAGTCCCGCCCACAGATGACAACCCCCGTCGCTCATGGCCGAATCCGTATCTCCATAACCGGTCAACCTCGGATTCCTCTGGCCATGCACTTCCCCAGACGCTTAGGTAGCTGTCAGGCATCCGCCGGTCCGCCTCGGACATGGTTACGGGATGGCCGGTACGCGTGCGCGCTCGCGCCTGCGCGCCGGCCCGGCCCCGCCGCCCCGTGGGACCGCGCACCCGCACCCTGCCCAGAGGAATTCCCTGTCCATGCCCGCGTCTGCTCACCGCTCGGTGTCATGTCCCCACCAACCGCCGCACCGCGGTCCCGACGGCAGCGGCCGGGGAGCAGTCCACCGCACCACACACCCGTCGGAGTCGAAGCCGTACCGGCCGGTCGCCGTATGAAGACGCACAGACCAGCCTTAGCCTCTCTCCCCGCAGGCCCCACCTCCCGCCAGGCCGGATGGGAGGAGCGCCGATGACCGTTTCGCACCCGGCCGGTCGCGACCCGGACCTCTATCGGGCGGTGCAGGACATCCGGGCAGGTTACTGGATGCAGATGCGGCAGGTACTGGCCCGGACCGGGTACTGGGCGCAGTGGACCTCCCGTACCCAGGTTCTGGGCGTGGCGGCGGCCGAGACCAACACCGTGGAACTGTGGCTCGAAGAAGAGCCGGACAGTCTCGCCGCGCAGGTGATGTACGCCCGGGTCGCCACCGAGCGGGTACTGCGGGCCCATCGGAAGCAGACGGCGACGAGCCCGGGGCAGGCGCGGCGCCTGGAGAAGCTGGCGGACGGGGCCTGGCAGGCGAGTGGCCGGGCCGCCGCCCTGAACCCCAGGGATCCGGTGCCCTGGAACTGCTTCATCGCCCTGACCGAGACGGACGCGATCGGGCGCCACCCGCAGCATCGCGTACCGCCGCCGCAGCCGGAGCACCTGTTGCCACCCGGGCCGTGGGGGCTGCTGAGGGAGGCGCACCGGCGGGACCCGTTCAACCGTGAGGCGTGGCACCGCATGTCCCAGGCGCTCCAGTCCCGCCCGGGTCCCGCGGGCCGGCGCGCGGTCGCGACGGATTTCGCGCGCTGGACGGTCTCGCTCGCGCCGGCCGACTCACCGCTGCTTCTGCTGCCGATATACGCCCGGGTGCAGGAGCACCGCGAGCGGCGGGACAGCGGTGAGGGCGTGGTCAATCTGCTCTGGAACCGGGAGGACATCACCCGGGCCATCACGCGGGCTTTCACGGGCTGGTTCGGGAACTGCGATCCGGCGTCCAGTTCCCAGCTGGATCTGAACCACTTGGCGTACGCGCTCGTGCGGGGCGGTTTTCCGCAGTGGGCGGCGATGGTCTTCGAGGCCATCGGCGCCTTCGCCACGCGGGACCCGTGGCAGTACCACGCGCAGCATCCCCACCAGTGGCGGGAAACCTTCGAGACAGATCGCGACGCCTGTCTGAAGTCCCATCCCCCGCGCGCGGAGGAACGCCGCCAGTGAATTCCCACCGTCCTCCCGGGCGCGCACCGCCGACGCCCCCGGCGGCCCGACAACCCGCCCCGCCCTTTCCCCTTCTGCTTTCCTGTGCGGAGATCCACGATGCGTACTTCGGCAAATGCACGACGGCAGCAGCCTGGACCGCTCGACGAGGACGAGCGTCTGCTCAAGGAGCTCGGCTATACGCAGCAACTGCACCGGCGCATGGGCGCGTTCGGTAATTTCGCCGCTTCTCTGTCGGTCATCTCCATCATGTCGGGGACTTTGCTGCTGTTCGGCTTCGGTCTGAACAGCGGTGGCCCGGCCGTGGTGATGTGGGGGTGGCTCGCCGTCGGACCGCTGGTGCTGTGTCTGGCGGCGGCACTGGCCGAGATCACCTCCCGCTATCCGACCAGCGGCGGCCTGTATTACATGGCGCGTCAGCTCGGCGGTGAGCGGTGGAGCTGGTACACCGGCTGGCTCAACCTTCTGGGTCTGCTCGCCGGGATCGCGGCCCAGGACTACGGCATCGCCACTTTCACCGCCGCCTGGGCGAACCTGCAATGGGGCGTCGTGCCGTCCCCGGGGGGACTGCTGGCGCTGTACGCGGTCATTCTCGTACTGCACGCGGTGCTGAATCTCTTCGGCGCCCGGCTGATGAACTTCCTGACGTCCGTGAGCGCGTGGTGGCATCTGGCCGGGGCGGTCGTCATCATCAGCGCTCTGACGTTCATCCCCTCCCACCATCAGCCGGCCGGTTTCGTGTTCTCCGAATTCACCAACAACACCGGCTGGGGCGCGCCGGTGTATGTGATTCTGCTGGGCATGCTGCTGCCGTGCTTCGCCCTGGCCGGGTACGACACCTCCGCCCACCTGAGCGAGGAGACCAGCCGGGCGTCCGTCGCCGCGGCCCGCGGCATCGTCCGCTCGGTGGCCGTGTCCTGGGTCGCCGGCGGCATCCTGCTGGCAGCCCTGATCTTCGCCGTGCAGGACTACGCCGCGACCCTGGCCAGCCCGACCGGCGTGCCGGTGGCGCAGATCTTCCTGGACGCGCTGGGCGTGGCCACGGCCAAGGCCCTGCTGCTGGTGATCATCGTGGCGCAGTTCCTGTGCGGGTACACGGTGACCGCCTCCGCCAGCCGCATGATCTACGCGTTCTCGCGGGACGGCGCCCTGCCGGGCTGGGCCCGCTGGCAGAAGGTCAGCCGCCGCACCGCCATCCCGGCCAACGCCGTCTGGCTCGCGATCTCCGTCGCCTTCGTACTCGCCCTGCCGTCCCTGTACTCCGCCAGCGCGTTCTCCGCGGTCACCGCCATCTCGGTGGTGGGTTTCACGCCGGCGTACGCCATTCCCGTACTGCTGCGGCTGCGCCACCGTGACAAGTGGGCGCCCGGGCCCTGGCATCTGGGCCGCTGGAGCCGGCCGATCGGTTGGACGGCGGTACTGTGGGCGGGCGCGGTGACAGCGCTGTTCATGCTGCCGCAGACCAGCCCGGTCACCGCCACGACCTTCAACTACACGCCCGTGGCCACGTTGGCGGCCCTCGCCCTGGCCGCCCTGTGGTGGCGTATCGGGCGCCGTTCCTACGTAGAGCGCCGCTCCAGCACCGCCCAGACCCAGGACGAAGAACTCGAAGGCATTGTGTGATGCGGCCCCGAACAGGCTGCGCGAGGAAAGTCCCCGTCGGGCCCGCGGAGCCGGGCCGCCGACGGCCCGTTCAAGAGACGTCACAAGCTCGATCATGCGTGGAGGTACGGTGACCGATTGCGCGGAGTCCATCGAATCGGTGGAACAGCTCGCCACCGCCTGGCGGACCATGGTGCTCGACCGCGATGCGGACGCGGATGTGCGCGACCTGCCGGGAATCGCCGTCCGCTGGGCCGACAGCCGATTCTCCTTCTGGAACTGCCTCGCCCTGACCGATGCCGGCGCGGGAACGGAACTCGTCCGACAACGCCTGAACCAGGCAGCGGACATCATGCGCGCGAAAAGGCATTCCGGCTACCTGTGGCTTTTCGAAGACCTCCTCGACGACGAGGCTCGCTCCGTGTTCAGGTCGGCGGCCGAGCAGGCCGGTCTCCGGTACGCCTTTCCCGGTACGGGAATGGCCGGCGACCTGCTTCCGGTCCCCGACCCGGTCCACCCCGACCTCACATTCGTACGCGTGAGCACCGACGAGCAGTTGCAGGCGTACGCGGACCTCAATTCGCGCGCCTACGGGTTCCCTTTGGAGGACGGCCGCGAAGGGCTCGTCGGATCCGTGCTCTGGAAAAGCGAGGTGTACGCCTACCTGGCATTGCGCGGCGGCACACCGGTGGCCTGCGCCGCCACCCTCGAAGCCGATGGCCGCCTTTTCGTGGCTTTCGTGGCCACCGACCCGCAGTGGCAGCGCAGGGGCTACGGCGAGGCGGTCACGCGCAAGGCGCTGTACGAGGGCGGCCGGGCCACCGGGCTGACCCGCGCCACGCTGCACGCGACCGCCGCGGGAGCGCCGGTGTACCCGCGTATCGGCTTCAAGCCGAATTCACCGATCCATTTCTACAACGTGGAGAAATGAGCCGACGGGGAGGCGTCGTCGCGGGCGGGGAGGCCCTTTCCTTCGCCATTCACCGCCGCGACGACTGCCTCCAGGGAATGTCCTCTTATGCGGACGCGTGGTACCGCGCAGCGAATTCCTCTTCCACGAACCGTTCAATGGAGGTGGGGGTCGAGGTGCGGGCGGTACGGGGCTGCTGCATTCGCGTATGCCGGCGGTTGAGGGAATTTCCCACCTCGGCCATCATGTCCGCGACGTTGGCGGACACACCGTTCCTGCGGAGTTCCGCGTGAAAGGCGGCGAGGCCGATCCGCTCGTAGACGAGATCGTCCATGCCCACGGCTTTCGCGATCACATCGGTGGCTTCCCGCATGCTCACATCGCGTTCCCCCTGGAGTTCCAGAACCTCCGTACCGCGCCAGGTGCCGGTGGCCAGTTCTTCCGCGGCTCTGGCCCCGATGTCGCGGGTGGCGACGAAGGGCAGCTGAAGATCGGGGTCGAAGGGGGCACTGATGCGGTGCAGAGCCCTGACGGCATCGATATGGTCCAGCAGGTTCTCCATGAAGTAGCCGGCCCGCAGCCACAGCGCGTCCACTCCGGGAACGGCCGAGAGGCGCTGCTCGAAGCGGTGCAGCCCGGCGACCGGGCCGTTGCCCTCGGCATGCTGCGCTCCCCAGCTGCTGAGCCCGACGACGCGGGTCGCCCCGGACGCGGCCACCGCCTGGGTCAGGGCGGCCGCCACCTGATCCTGGAAGGCGCCGAAGTCGGGGTGGTCGGGGAGGTAATTGGGCTGGATGACCGCGTAGATGCCGTCCGCGCCGCGGAAGGCGTCGGTCAGTGCGGCGGTGTCGGTCTGGTCGGCTTCCCACACCTCGGCGCCCCGCTCGGCAAGGCCGGCGAGCCGCCGGGCCGAACGGCCGACGGCTCGGACGGGGTACCCCTGCGCCAGCAGCCGCACAGCGGCGGCCCGTCCCGTACGTCCACTGGCACCGGTGATGACAAACATCGACTGCTCTCTTTCTCTCACGCGTCGGGACGGTAGTCAGCCGGCCGGACGGGCGGGTAGGAGTGGCACACCCACCCCAGGGGCGCGCGGGCGCCTCCGTACGGCAGCGAACGCCGCGTCCTTATGCTGGCGACATGGGCGTTTCGAGCAGCCGCAGCGGTGACGGCGGGCCACTGGCGGGCTTCCTGCGCGCCAGACGGAAGCAGGTGCACCCCGAACAGCACGGGCTGGTCCCGGGGGCAAAGCGCCAGGTGCCGGGGCTGCGGCGGGACGAGGTGGCGCTCCTGGCAGGGATCAGCACCGACTACTACGTACGCCTCGAACAGGGACGGGAACGGCGACCGTCCCGCGCGGTGGTGGACGGGCTGTGTGCGGCGTTGCTGCTCGACTCCACGGCAGCGCGTCACCTACGCGAGCTCGCCGCCCCGGCCGGTGCGGCGTCCACGGACGCGGTGGTTCCCGGCATGGGCACGGAACGGCTGGAGGAGGTGCACCGGCTGCTCGGTTCCATGACGGTGCCTGCCCTGCTGGTGAACCGGTGGCTCGACATCGTGGCCAGCAACACACTGGGCGCTCGCCTCCACGAAGGTCTGGAACCCCGGGACAACTATGCCCGCATGGTCTTTCTCGCCCCCGGCGCGCAGTCGATCTTCCCCGAGTGGCCTGAGCTGGCCCGCTGCATGGTGGCGGCCCTCCGTACCCAGACCGGATACGGGGCCGGGGCACCCCGTCTGACCGAGCTGGTGGACGAGCTGACCGCCGGCAGCGATGTCTTCAGCACCTCATGGAGCGAGCACCACCTCTACGAGAAGACGATGGACCGCAAACTGCTCCATCACCCGCGCGTCGGACCTCTCACACTCAACCAGCACGTCCTGGAACTACCGGGAGCCGACGGCCACAGGATCTGGGCCTACCACCCGGCGGACGACGCGGCCTCGGATGCCGTGGTTCGGCTGGGGGCCTCAGCCTTGCCGTAGGGGCCCTGCTTCTCTCGGGCGCCTGGGATTCCGGGCGGCCGATGAGGAAGGGGCGCCCCGACGTCCAAGAACGTTCGCAGCCGGATGCCGGCCGGCTGAATCGGCCCTGTTCCGCACACGCCCGGCCCGGGCGCCGGCGAGTGGTCCGGGCCGGGTGGGAGCCGCAGGTGCCCTGCGGCTCCCAGCCACCTGCTGGTCAGATCTGGTTCTCGCCTCCGTCGACGTACAGGTTGGCGCCGAGGATGAAGCTGCTCTCGTCGGAGGCGAGGAATGCCACGAGTCCGGCGACTTCCTCCGGGCGTCCCATCCGGCCGAGTGCCGAGGTCCGGGCGAGTTGTGCCCTGACGTCGGCCGCGTTCTCCTCGCCGAAGAGGTGGGTGATTCCGGGGGTGTCGATCGGGCCGGGCGAGATGGCGTTGACCCGGATGCCGCGGTCCTTGAGGGTGTTGGCCCAGGTGCGCGCGAAGGAGCGGACGGCGGCCTTGGACGCGGCGTACAGGGTGAACGCCTCATTGCCGTTGTCGGCGGCGGTGGAGGCGTTCAGGATGACCGAGGCGCCGTCGTTGAGCAGCGGCAGCGCCTTCTGCACGGTGAACAGCGTGCCGCGCACGTTGATCCCGAAGATGTGGTCGAAGTCCTCCTCGGTGATCTGCCCGAGGGTCACCAGCGAGGCGATCGCCGCGTTCGCGAACAGCACGTCCAGCCCCTGCCCCCGGGCGCGGACGGCTTCGTACAGCCGGTCCAGGTCGGCCGGGTTCGCGATGTCACCCACCACTGCGGTGACCCTCGTCGCGCCGATGGTCTCGACGGCCGCGTCCAGCTCGGTCTTGCGCCGGCCGGTGATGAACACGTGCGCGCCTTCGTCCGCCAGCCGTGCGGCGGCGGCCAGGCCGATCCCGGTGCTGCCGCCGGTGACGACGGCGGTCTTGCCTTCCAGCTGTCCCATGTGAATGACCTCCATCTATTTAAGTACCGATCGGTACTGAACGAGACCGTAGCACTTCCACACCGGTCGGTACAGAAGGGTTATGATCGAGGGCATGGAGACGCAGCGGAGGGCGCCGATCGGCCGGCCGAGAGGATTCGACGCCGACGAGGCCCTCGAACAGGCCATGCGGGTCTTCTGGGAACGGGGCTACGAAGGCGCCAGCCTCACCGACCTGACCAGCGCCATGGGCATCACCCGTACCAGCATGTACGCGGCGTTCGGCAACAAGGAGGACCTGTTCCACAAGGCCCTGGAGCGCTACGCCGAAGGCCCGGCCTCGTATGGGGCCCGGGCCTTGCGGGAACCGACAGCCCGACAGGTGGCCACCGCGTTCCTCAACGGCTCCGTCCGGGCCACCACCCGCCCCGGCTGCCCCGCCGGCTGCTTCGGCGTCCAGGCGTCCCTCGCCGCCGGCGACACCGCGCGCACCGCCCGGGACGCCCTCGCCGCCTGGCGAAACGAGGGCACCGACCAGCTCCGCGAGCGATTCCGGCGGGCCGTCGACGAAGGCGACCTGCCCCCGGACTCCGACCCCGGAGTGCTCGCCCGCTACATCATGACCGTGGCGAACGGCCTCGCCGTTCAGGCCGCCAGCGGCGTCACGCGCGAGGAGTTGCAGCAGGTCGCCGACGCGGCCCTGCGGAACTGGCCGCCCGCCTGAGGGATCAGGGTCGTCCGGAAGATCACGGGCATGCCCCACCACGGTCCGACCGCCGAGCGGTGCCACCGACGACCGCATCACCGCAAGGAGCACCTGTGGACGCCTGTACGCTCGGCGACCTGATCGATGCCGTCGGCAGCCCGCCCCTGCGGCTGCTCACCGCGCCCGACGGATCCGCCGTCCCGGTCACCGAGGCGCTCCTGTACGACGCGCACGCTCCGCTCCCCCGCGCCCCCGGTGCCCTGCTGCTCGCGGTCGGTGTGCGGGCGGCCGCGGCCGGGCCCCTGGTGCGGGCCGCGGCGGAGGCCGGGATGGCCGGGGTCGTGGTACGGGGTGCGGACGGGCCGCCGGTCAGTGAGGCCGAGGCGTACGGCATGGCGCTGCTCGCCGTGGACGAGGAGGCGGCCTGGCACCACGTCCACCTGATGCTGGCCTCGGCGATCGGCGCACGGGCCGCGCAAGGCGGCGGGCTCGCGGACCTGTTCGCGCTGGCCGACGCGATCGCGGCGGCGACCGGCGGCGCGACGGCCGTGGAGGACCCGCATCAGCGGATCCTCGCCTATTCCACCGTGCCCGGTCAGCCGGTCGACGAGGACCGTCGCCAGGGCATCCTCGGTCTTCAGGTGCCGGGCAGCGCGGACAACGCGGAACAGGTCCGGCTGGTGGTCTCCTCGGACGGTCCGGTACGGCTGCCCCCGCTCACGGCGGGCGAACTGCCACGGCTCGCCATCGCCGTACGGGCCGGCGGCGAAACCCTCGGCTCGATCTGGGTGGTCGACAGCGGCACGCTCGCTCCGGACGCCGAGGCAACCCTGACGCAGGGCGCGTCGACGGCGGCGCTGCTCCTGCTGCGGACTCGCGCGGCCAAGGAACTGGCCCGCCATCAGAACACCGATCTGGTGCGCCGGCTGCTGGACGGTTCGGCGGACGCCTCGACGGCAGCGCACCGCCTGGGGCTGGACGCGGTCCGCGTGGCCGCGTTCATGCTGGACTTCGCTGCGAGCGCCCCGGACGCCGAGCGGGCCTGCCTCAGGCTGCTGGATGTCGTACGTCTCCAGTGCGAGGCACGCTACGGGCGGCAGGCGTGCGTGCTTCTGGACGGGGTGGTGTACGCGCTGCTGCCCGCGGCCGGGGAGAAGGACGGGGCGACGCGTGCGGCGCAGGAACGGAAGACGGTCCACCAGCGGCACCGGCAACTGGCCGAGGACATCGTGCGCCAGGCCGGGCGGTCGCTGCGGGTGCCGGTACGGGCGGGGCTCGGCGAGGTGACGCCGGACCTCGGCGGGGTGGCGGACTCGCGTGCGGACGCGGATGTGGTGCTGCGGCTGCTGCACGACGCGCTGCCGGTGGCCACGATCGACGAGGTACGTCCGCGGGCGACGCTGCTGCGGCTTGCCGAGGTGATGCAAGGGCGGCGGGAATTGCGGGCGGGCGCCTGGCAGCGGGTACTGGCGGCGGACGCCGAGCAGGGCACCGACTACGCCCGCACCCTGGTGTCCTGGTTCGACGCGGGCTGCGACGTGGCGGGCGCGGCGAAACTGCTCTCCGTCCATCCCAATACCTGCCGCTACCGGCTGAAGCAGGCCGGGCGGCAATTGGGGATCGATTTGGAGGATGCCGATGAACGGCTCGTGCTTTGGTTGCAGTTGAGGATATTGGCGGGGGTTGGTGGGAGTGAGGGTCTTGGCAAGGGGGCGTGGGAGTGAGGGCACGGCGGAATTCCGCCGTGCCGCCCGAGAAGCACGTTCCGTACTGTCCGGAGACCGAACGGTTTCCGGTCAGCGGAGGTCGCGGATGAGGTCGCCGATGATGGCGTCCACCCGGTCCGAGTCGAACGTTTCCGAGCCGATCAGCAGGGTTACGGCCCGTTGGCCGTCATCGGTGACGGCGTTCCTGAATTTGTGGCCGCTTTCCATATGGCCGCTGTGTCCCCAGGTGACGAAGCCCGGAACGCGCTCGTAGCGCTCGACTCCCAGGCCGTACCGATCGTTCGAGGAACCGTCCGGTACGGTCTTCTTCATTTCGGCGAGCTCGTCCGGAGCCAGCAGTTTCCCGGTCATCAGCGCGGTCCAGAACGTGGTCGCGTCGGCTCCGGTGGAGACCAGCGCCCCCGACGCGTCGGCTCCGGAGGTGTTCCATTCCGTCCTGTCCCGCAGCGCCCCGTTCCGCTCCGCGTAGCCGCGCAGATCCGGCTTGGGCAGCGTGGTCCGGTCGCCGGGCCAGTAGGTCTCGCGCAGTCCGAGGGGCTCGATGATCCGCTGTTCGATCTCGGTGCCGATGTCGTGGCCGGTGACCGCGGTGACGATCAGGCCGGCCAGGTTGTAGTTGGTGTTGGAGTAGGAGAAGCCGGCCGGAGTCCTGTCGTCGGGCGGGGGCAGCGTCAGCGCCTGCTCGACGGTCTGCAGGGGCTCCACGTGGTCCCAGCGGCGCGCGTCCAGGTCGTTCCAGTACGGCGCGTCCAGGTAATCGGGCAGGCCGCTGGTGTGCTGCAGAAGCTGCCGGATCGTGATCTTGCGCCCGTCGTAGAACTTGGTGCGGATGAGGCCCGGCAGATAATGGTCCACGGTGTCGTCGAGCTTTATTCGGCCTTCGCCGACGAGCTGCAGAACGACCGTGGCCGTCCAGGTCTTGGTGTCGCTGGCGATACGGCTGTGCTCATTGCCGACGGCCTTACGGCCCGTCTTGAGATCGGCGAGGCCGACACCGCCGTTCCAGACGCCGCAGCGGGGGCTTTTCACCGTCACGCTGATTCCCGAGGCGCCGACCTCCTTCAAAGCCTTGAGCGCCGTCTGAAGGGGCTTTGCGTCACACCGCGGCGTCTCGGCCGAAGCGGCGGGCGCCGTGGTGGACACCATTGCCAATGAGGCGGTAAAGGCCAAGGCCAAGGCCACGAGAATGCTCTTCCTGCATCGCATGCTTTCTCCTTTGCCAGGTTGATTCCGGTGCTTACCGTGCGATCCATTCGCTGGAGGTGGTGACCTCCTTGAGAACGTCGGGCAGCGGCTCAACACCGAGTCCGGGACCGGCCGGTACCTGGAGCTGGCCGTCGGTCAGCACGAACGGGTCCGTGATGTCGGTGGCGAAATAGCGGCTGGAGCCGGACGTGTCGCCGGGGAGGGTGAAGCCGGGCAGAGCGGCCAGGGCGACATTGGCGGCGCGGCCGATACCGGTCTCCAGCATTCCGCCGCACCAGACGGGAATGCCGTGGGCGCGGGCGAGGTCGTGAATGCGACGTGCTTCGAGGTAACCGCCGACCCGGGGCGGCTTGATGTTGATGACGGAGCAGGCGCCGAGGGAGATGGCCGCCGCGGCGTCGGCGGCGGATTCGATGGATTCGTCCAGGCAGACCGGGGTGCGCAGCAGCTTGGCCAGGGCGGCGTGCTGGACCATGTCGTCGTTGGCCAGCGGCTGTTCGATCAGCAGGAGGTCGAAGTCGTCGAGTTTGGTCAGCTGCCGGGCGTCCGCCAGGGTGTAGGCGGCGTTGGCGTCGACCTGCAGGAGCAGCTCGTCGCCGAAACGCTCGCGGACGGCGCGTACGGGCTCGACGTCCCAGCCGGGCTCGATCTTCAGCTTGATCCGGGCGTAGCCCTCGGAGAGGTACGCGTCCACGGCGTCGAGGAGTTCGGGTACGGAGTCCATGATTCCGACCGAGACGCCGCAGGGCACCCGGTCCCGCGCGGCGCCCAGGTAGGAGCCGAAGGACTCGCCGGCGCCGCGGAGCTGGGCGTCCAGCACCGCCGTCTCCAGCGCGGACTTCGCCATGCGGTGGCCGGTGAAGGGTTGCAGGACGCGTCCCACCGTGTGGACGTCCGCGCCGTCCTTCGGCAGGGCCGGTATGAGGAACCTGCGCAGAACGTCCTGGGCGCCGTCGACGTACTCGGAGCAGTAACGGGGCTCGGACATGGCCGCGCACTCGCCCCACCCCTCCCCCTCGGAGGTGACGACGCGGACCAGCAGCACGTCGCGGCTGGTCTCCACGCCGAAGGAAGTACGGAACGGGGCGACGAGCGGCATCGCGATCCGACGCAGCTCGACACCGGTGATCTTTGCGTTCACGGCTGGTGGCTCCTCTTGCGGGGGGGCAGGTGAGGTGGAGGTGGGGGTGGACGGAGACGGTCAGGGG